>NZ_JAGLEJ010000020.1 GCF_023145115.1 Algiphilus sp. | reverse complement strand
TTTACGATCCGGTTGTATAACGCCACGTCATCGCTAACCTTAACATAATACGTTGCCATCTCCACAAGTCGCTCCAAATGGAGGATCGGAGCCCAGCTCGTCGTTGCCTCATTGGAGTAATCGATATCGGTCCAATATCCTCCACTGTTCCAATCGGTCGCATGAATATTAGAGGTATTAAGATCCGCCCGCATTCTGCCCATAATCACATCAAAATCATCCGCTTTGGCAATCGGGGCTAGCCATCCAATGGCCAGGGCCAGAAGCACCAGAAATCTCGCATACCGTTTATCAACGATATTCATGTGCGGAAACATGGAAGTGCCCTTGGCAGATACGCGTATCGAAAATTTATTTAGCATGTCAGTTATTTCCATTTCTCCTTTCCTCTTTACACTGCCGGATGTCAAATGTCCAACCTTGCCGCCTTCTGCATGGCTCCTGCGAAATGAAGGTAGGATACGAATTAATTCTTGAAAGGGGTCGCAATCAAAAGGGATTCTGGGATAGTCCGCCGCGTTTTACCCTTAGCAAACGACGAATAACCGGAAATTTCCCATGCACAAAACCAACAAGCTATTCAAACTTGCGATCGAGCGGCCCCGCAATGTAAAGAACGACATCCTTTCGGGGCTCACCGTAGCGCTTGCCCTGATTCCCGAGGCCGTGGCCTTTTCGTTTGTGGCGAAGGTTGACCCGAAGGTTGGGCTCTATGCCGCCTTCATGATGGGGCTCATTACCGCAATCTTTGGTGGCCGGCCCGGCATGATTTCCGGCGCCACCGGCGCGGTCGCCGTAATTTTCGCCCCGTTGATGTTGGGCCTCTACGGGGAAGGATTGACCACCGAAGCCGCCACGGGCTACCTCTTTGCCGCCGTCATCCTGATGGGCATCATCCAGATGCTGTTTGGTGTCCTCAAACTCGGCAAGTTTATCCGCCTCGTGCCGCATCCCGTCATGCTCGGCTTCGTGAACGGGCTGGCCATTATCATTTTTAAGTCGCAGTTCGAGATGTTCTACGAAGGGCACGGCGAGGAAGCGCATCTGCTGGCACAAACCCCGTTGCTGATTATGTGCGGCATGATTACTGCCACCATGCTCATTAGCTTTTTCCTTCCGAAGCTCACCAAGGCCATCCCCGCAACGCTCGTGGCGATCGTCACCGTCACCGTGGTTTCGATTCTACTCAAACATTTCGGCATTCACGAATCCCGCACCGTACTCGATTTTGTGCAGGGCATGGATCCCACCAAGGAAACCATAGCCGCCTCGTTGCCCACCTTTGCCATTCCGAAGGTTCCCTTCAACTGGGAAAGCATTAAGCTGATCCTGCCGTTCTCCGTGCTCGCGGCCGCCGTCGGCCTGATCGAGTCGCTGATGACACTCACGCTGGTAGACGAAATCACCGAAACGCGTGGGCGCGGCAACAAGGAGTGCATTGGGCAGGGACTGGCCAATCTGGTCAACGGCTTCTTCGGCGGCATGGGCGGCTGCGCGATGATCGGCCAGAGCATGATCAACGTCGGCAACGGCGCGCTGCATCGGCTCTCCGGCGTGGCGACGGCGCTGTTCCTGCTGTCCTTCATCCTGTTCGGCTCGGCGCTCATCGAGCGCATTCCGCTCGCCGCGCTGATCGGCGTGATGTTCGTGGTGGCCGAGAAGACCTTCGAGTGGGGCAGCTTTCGCCTCTTCGGCAAGGTCCCGCGCGCGGATGTGCTGGTGGGCCTGCTGGTGGCCGCGGTCACGGTGGCGGTGGACCTTGCCGCGGCGGTGGTGGTGGGCGTCATCGTGTCGGCGCTGGTGTTCGCCTGGGAGCACGCCAAGCAGGTGCGGGTGACCGCGCGCGAGACCGCCGATGGCCGCAAGGTGTACGACGTCGAGGGCACGATCTTCTTCGCCTCGGCCGCGGGCTTCCAGGAGCAGTTCGTGCCGCGCGACGACCCCGACCGGGTCGAGATCGACTTCCGCAACGCGAAGCTGATGGATCATTCCGCCATCGAGGCCGTCAACGGCCTCGCGGAGCGCTACCAGCGGGCGGGCAAGCATCTGTCGCTGCGCCATCTCAGCCCGGACTGCACCGAGCTCATGGACAAGGCCCGGCGCATGATCGTGGTCGACTACCACGAGGATCCGCGCTACCGCGTGGCCGACGACAAGCTTGCCTGAGGGCCGGCCGCATCCCGCGTCACCGCTGCACTACTACCGACCGACCCCGTTCGAGGAGCACGCCGTGCGCAGCACCATCCGAAGCCTTCACGGTCTGACCCGGCCGCAGCTCGGCCTCCGCGAAACCCTCGTGCTGGACATGCGCGTCTGGCCGGGTGATCTCAACATCGGCCTGCACATGGACAACGTGCGCTACCTGCAGCTGATGAACGAGGCGCGCAACCTGTTCTTCCAGCGCACCGGCATCCGCCGCGTGTGCCTGCGCCGTCGCCTGGGACTGCCGCTGGCGTCCTGCGACATGCGCTATCGACGGCCGCTCCACGCCGGCCAGCGCTACCGGCTGTCCACCCGCATCGTGGACTGGGACGAGCGGCGCTTCGAGATCGTCCAGCGCTACGAGCGCAAGGGCGAGCTGATCGCGGAGGGGCACTTCCACAGCGCATTCACCCAGGCCGGGAAGGTGGTGGCACCGGCCGACGTGTTCGCCGCGATCGCGACCGCACCGGCGCCGGCGACGCAGCCCGGCGCAGCGCCGGAGGGCTGACGGACCGCGGATGGCACGGCTCTGGCGTGCGGTAGCGGACACCGTCGCCAGGGAGCCCGATCATGCGCACGCCGTTCCGCCTGTCCGCCGCCGTCCTGTTGCTGTTCGCGCCCGGCTGGGCCGTCGGCGAGCCGGCCATCGAGGTCATCCAGGCCGAATCGCAGCCCTGGTACGAGGCCGAGGACCGCGCCGTCGCCCGCGAGCTGGCGAGCCCGCGCAACTCCCGGGCGCGCGAGATGAGCATCGCCGAGATCCGCGTGCCGGCGGGCGTGGCGGTCAGGCCGCACCGGCACGACTGGGAAGAGACCTACCTCGTGCGCGCCGGCAGCGGCGTCATGATGCTGGAGGACGCCGAGCGCGCCGTCGGCGCCGGCGACAGCATCGTCATCCGGCGCAACGAGTGGCACGCCATCCGCAACACCAGCGAGGGGAGCGACCTCGAGCTGATCGTCGTCTGCACGCCGGCCTGGCGCGCGGACGGGCTGGTATTCGAGCGCTGACGGACCGGCGCCGTCCGGCGCGCTGGCGTACGGTGGCGGCACGCCGGGAATCGTCCCGGTGTCGGGCAGGGCGCCGGCACGCCCTTCTGGTGACGGGAGAACGGGAGAATGGGCATGGAAGCTTTCGGCATCCTCGGCTTCGTCTTCGGGCTCATCGCGTTCGCGCGCGTCGCGACGCTGGAGAAGCGGCTGCGGCGGAACGGACTGCTGGGCGAGGGCGAGTAGCGCGCGCCGGTTCGGCCGTCAGGTCGCCGGACGGGCGCGGGAGCGGCCTGCGGGCGGCATCGTCTGCACGAAACGCAAACGAGAAGATGACGCATTATCATGCGCGGCTGATTCGAACGCTGTGTGCGCCATGCTGTCCAATTCCCGACCGGCCGGATCGTCTCCGGCACTGCTCGCCCTTGCCTTCGCCGCCTGCGCGGCCACACTCTCCGGCCCGCTGTCGGCCCAGCTCGATGCGTCCGCGGAGGCGGATGCCGGTGAGACCGAGGGCGACAACATGGACGAGATCGTCGTCATCGGCGGCGAGTTCCAGCGCTACTCGGCGATGAAGGCCGACGCGCCGATCATGGAAACGGCGCGCTCGGTGTCCATCGAGACCCAGCTGGACCTCCGCAACAAGGGGGCGCTCGATCTCGTGGACGCCTATCTCTACAGCGCCGGCGTCTTCGGCGAGACCTACGGCTATGCCACGCGTGGCGACTGGGTGAAGGTGCGCGGCCTGGATGCGCCGGAGTATCGCGACAGCCTGCAGGCGCTCTTCGGCAGCTACAACAACACGCGCCCGCACCCCTACGCGCTGGAGCAGGTGGAGGTGCTCAAGGGGCCGGCGTCGGTGCTCTACGGCCAGGGCTCGCCGGGCGGTCTGGTCAACGTGGTGAGCAAGCGCCCCCGCACGGACATGCAGTCCGAGGTCTTCCTGCGCTACGGCAACCGCGACCGCTGGGAAACCGGTGCCGACATTGGCGGTTCGCTGACCGCGGACGACACGCTGCTCTACCGGCTCATCGCCGTCGGACGCGACAGCGACACGCAGGTCGACTACATCCAGGACGACACCGCGCTGTTCGCCCCCTCGCTGAGCTGGCGCCCGTCGGAGCGAACCGAGATCACGCTGCTGGGCAGCTTCCAGGAGACCGACAGCCGGGCCGGCGCCCAGTTCGTGCCCATCGCCGGCACCCTGCGGCCGGCCCCGAACGGGCGCTTCATCGATGACAGCGCCTTTCTCGGCGAGCCGTCGTTCGACCGCTACGACACCCGCAAGAACTCGGTGACGGTACTGGCCAATCACGTCTTCAACGCGGTGTGGTCGCTGGAGACCACGGCCCGCTGGACGGCGGGCAAGGCCGACTACAACCAGGCGTGGCCGTCCTTCATCGGCGGCGACCGCTATGTGCGCAACCCCGACGGCAGCCTCTACGGCGACGGCCGCGTGCCGCGCACCTTCTACACCAGCGATGCCGAATCGAACCAGCGCGCCGTGGACACGCGCCTGCACGCCGACTTCACGCACGGCGCGGTTCGGCACGAGCTCATGATGGGCGTGCAGTACCAGCACGTGACCACCGAGAACGACAGCGCCAACCTCTACGCCTACGGTTACGATCCGGCGACCGGGCAGCCCGACGACACGGTCGGCGACACCTTCTGGATCGACCTCTTCGACCCCACCTACGGCAATGTGCCGTCGCAGGCGGCTTTCGACGCGGCGTTCACGGACGGGCCGGAAGCCACCACCCGCGACCTCGGCGTGTACGTGAACGATCAGGTGCATGTCGGCAATCTGCGCATCACCGGTGGCGCGCGCTTCGATCAGGTGCGCACCGACGACGGCACGCAGGAGCAGGACGAGACCGCGGTCAGCTACAGCGGCGGTCTGCTCTACACCTTCGCCAACGGCATCGCGCCCTACGTCAGCTATGCCGAATCCTTCGAGCCGGTGCTCGGGGTCGACAACGTCACGCAGCGCGCACTGGAGCCGCGCGAGGGGCGCCAGTACGAGGCCGGCATCAAGTACCGCGCCAGCGGCTTCCCGCTGCAGGCGACGCTGGCGGCCTTCGACATCAAGCAGTCCAACCTCGCGACCCCCGGCGGCCTGCCGGACGCGCCGTCGCAGCAGGAGGGCGTCGCCAACGTCGAGGGCGTGGAACTGGAGACGCTGACCCGCTTCGGCGATTTCACGCTGGAGGTCAACGCCAGTCATCTCGATACCGAGAACGCCAACGGCTTCCGCTTCGCGTCCATTCCGTCCGACCAGGCTTCGGCGTGGCTCGGCTACCGCGTCGGACCCGATGTCCGGGGCATCCGCGCCGCCGCGGGCGTGCGCTACATCGGCGAGAGCCGCGACGGCGCCGACAACGTGCGCACGCCGTCCTACACGCTGGGCGATCTGATGCTGGGCTACGGCTTCGGGCGCTGGGATGTCAGCCTCAACGTCCGCAACGTCACCGACAAGGAGTACCTGGTGAGCTGTCTGGCGCGCGGCGACTGCTACTTCGGCGAGCGCCGGCAGGTGGTTGGCACCATCCGCTACGCGCTCTAGGCTCGGCGCACCGCACACCGAGGGCGCTCCCATGTCCAGCCGCACCATCCAGGTCACCGACACGCTGCACCGCTACCTGCTCGAACACTCGCTGCGCGAGCCGGATGTCCTGCAGCGCCTGCGCGCCGAGACCGCCGGCATGGCCGAGCGCAACATGCAGATCAGTCCCGAGCAGGGGCAGTTCATGCAGATGCTGCTGCGGCTGATGGGCGCGCGGCGGTGCCTGGAGGTCGGCACCTTCACCGGCTACAGTGCGCTGGCCATGGCGCTGGCGCTGCCGGAGGACGGGGACGTCGTCACCTGCGACCGCAGCGCGGAGTACACCGCGGTCGCCCGGCGCTACTGGTCCGAAGCCGGCGTCGACGACCGCATCGCGCTCATGCTCGGGCCGGCCGCCGAGTCGCTGGCCACCCTGGAGGCGCGCGAGGGCGGCGGCTACGACTTCGCCTTCATCGACGCCGACAAGACCGGCTACGCCGACTACTACGAACGCTGTCTGCGACTGCTGCGGCCGGGCGGCCTGATCGCCGTCGACAACACCCTCTGGGACGGCCGCGTGGCCGACGACGACAACCCCAGCGAGGACACCATGGCGCTGCGCGCCTTCAATCGCGCCGTGCACGCCGACGAGCGCGTGGATCTCTCGCTGGTCCCCATCGGCGACGGGCTGACCCTGGCGCGCAAGCGCTGAGCGTCAGGCTACGGGGAGGCAGGACACGTCCGCCAGCGACGTGGCGAGCCGGTCGGCTACCACGAACCCTTCAGCGTGACCGTGCCCTGGCAGTAGCGATAGCCGTCGCCGGCCGGGCCCGCGTCGAGGCCGCCGGAGTTCATGCAGGCCGCGCGGCTTTCCAGGCCGACGTGATCATTGAACCATCCCCGCCAGACGAGCTCTGCGTGGTAGAGCGCCTTCTGCTCCCCCCGGTTGACGCGCTGGGTGCCGCCCCCCAGCTCGATCGACACGTACCAGCGGTCCCCCAGTACGGGGCGGCGGTAGGTGCCGAGGAGCAGGTGCTCGTCCATGCGGCGCGGCGAGAAGTAGCCCGCGGCGTCGAAGTCCGAGCGCAGCAGACGCGATCGCAGCTCGACGAGCCAGCGCTGATCGGCGGTCGGCTCGATGAGCAGGCGGCCGACCGCGATGCCGCGTCGGTTGTCGTCGCCGAGCCACTGGCGGGTATAGCCGCCCACGAGCGTGATGCCCCGCCAGGGACCGAGATCGAGGGAAACACCCGTGCTGCGCAGGTCCCACCGACGATCGATGGCCGCGAGCGTGTCGATGATGCCGCGGCTGGCCGAGAGCTCGAGGTACAGGGGTGCCCGGAAGTCGTGCGTCAGCAGGGCCTCCCCGAGCAGCGGCGACCAGCGGGAGCCCGAGAGCTGGGTTGCCCGCGCGCGCAGCCGGGTGGCAGTGTCCGGTCGGTGCTCGACACCGACGCGGGCGAGTCCGAAGGCGGTGCTGTCGCCCGGTTCGTGGAGATGCCAGTAGCCCAGGCCACCGTTGACGGCGGTATCGCCGTCGCCGATCGCGGTGCTGCCGTCGGCGGTCACCCGGTACTGGGTGGCGCCGTCGCTGTCGTCGCTGACCCATTGCTCCATCGCCGGTTCCATGGCGGCGGCGGGCGCCACCAGTGCCAGCGCGAGCAGCAGGGTCGGGCGCATGTGGATCACCAGCTCTTCCTGAAGTTGAGAAATTCGGAGAAGTAGCCGGCGAGGCTCGCGGGCGAGAGGATCATCTGATAGGCCAGCACGTAGCCTAGAAACCCCATGACATTGCGCCGGACGTGCAGTCCGGCGGTGCGGAACACGCGATGCTGCTTGGCCAGCATCACCAGGCTGATGGACAGCGCCAGCGGGATCAGCAGCAGCGTCAGCAGCCCGACCACGGCGTAGAACTGGAAGAACACCGCCGCGATCACGCCGGGCAGGAAGACCAGGAAGTACACCAGGTCGAGATAGGGGAACAGCAGGTTGAGGTAGATGAAGGGCAGGTTGAGGCGCGGACGGATCAGCACGCCCGGCCATTGCCGGAATGCCTCCATCAGGCCGCGCGCCCAGCGCTTGCGCTGACGGATGTAGGCGCCGAGCGTCTCCGGGACGTTGGTGAAGGCGAAGGCGTTCTCGGCGTAGCCGACCCGATAGTCGTGGCTGATCAATCCCCAGGTCAGCACGATGTCCTCGCCGACCGTCTGCGTCCAGCCGCCGATCTCCTCGAGGCGGGCCTTGTCGTAGATCGAGAACGCCCCCTGCGCCACCATCGTGCCCTGGTAGAGCGACTGCACGCGCTTCACCACGGCGATGCCCTGGAAGTAGTCCCACTCCTGCATGCGGGTGACGAGGTTGGTGCGCGAATTCCGCACCAGGATGGTTCCGGCCGTGGCGGCGGTATTGGGCGGACTGTTGATGTGGTTCAGCGCGATGTTGCGCAGCGCGTCGCGATACAGATAGGTATCGGCATCGAGCGATACGACGTGTGCGAATCGGGCTTCGGCAAGGCCGGCGTTCAGCGCATTGGCCTTGCCCCCGTTCCGCGGCATGCGGAGCACGCGCAGCGTCATGGCCGGCGGAAGGGCATCGCCGGACGCGCATGCCTCGGTCCGTGCGACGGTGGCATCGGTGGAGCCGTCGTCGATGACGATGATCTCGATCGCAGCCGGGTAGTGCTGCGCGATCACCGAGCACAGCGTTTCCGCGATGTGCCGCTCTTCGTTGAAGGCGGCGATCAGCACGCTGAGCGGCGGCGGGTCGGTGACGCGCCATTGTGTCGGACGCCGGTCGAGCAGCATGCTGCCGAGCATGAAGGCGTTGGCGAACCCCGGGATCAGGGCGATGCCGGCGACGGCGATCCAGGCGCCGGCAGTGCCGACGAGTGCCGTCAGGTCCGCGATCCAGGGCAGCGCCAGCCAGGTGCTCACGCCGCACCAGGTCACCGCGAAGCCCAGTGAGAGGAACAGCTTGTAGCGGACCTGGAGGTAGAAGCGATGGGACACGGGCGAAACGGGATCTCGGTAGATCGCACGATCAGGCAATGGCTTTCCGTGGCACCGCTGCCGGACTCGTCGCCCCGGGCCGATACCGGGAGTGTGACCGCGGTATCGTGGCTGCGGGCTGACGCTGATCAATGCGTGCCGCAGAGGATAGCGGTACGGTGCCTGCAACGGTTGCTGGAACGAGGTGCGGATGGCGGAGAGCACACCCCCGGAAGGACCGCTCGCCGAGGCGATGGTGCGCCTGCGCGGGCTCATGGACCAGGCCTTCAGCCAGGGCGAGAAGGAGATCACCAGTGCATCGCTGGCGACCGCCGATGCGCACGGACGGGTCTCCATCCGCACCATCTTCATCGCCCATACCGAGGACGACGGTCTCGTCTTCTTCGCCAGCCGCAACAGTGGCAAGGGCATCCAGATGGCCGAGAACCCGCGTGTGGCGCTCTGCTTCTTCTGGCCGGTGATGCAGGAACAGGTCACCGTGGAGGGGCAGGCGGACGTTCTGGACGAGGCGGAGTCCGACCGCTACTGGCGCTCGCGCCTGCGCGACGACCAGCTCGGTGCCTGGGTGTCCGAGAGCACGCGGGATGCGGTCGCGGAGGCGAAGCCGCGCGAGAATCTCCGGGAGATGAAGCACCGCTTCCGCGAGGAGCGCGTGCCGCGCCCGGACGCCTGGCGCGCGTACCGCATCCGTCCCGACTACATCCGCTTCTGGGCCACCGGCTGGCACCGCGTGCACAAGCCGGTGCGCTATCGGTGCGACGCCGACGGGCAGTGGACAGTCAGCGAGGAATCGCTCTGAGGGCACCGCTGCGCGTGCGATGACATCGCGGCGGTGGGGCCGGCCGGGGTCAGGACGCGTTCGCGACCGCCACGCGGGTTCCTTCGGAGAGCCGGTCCCCGGGATGCGTGATCACCATGGCGCCTTCGCGCAACCCTTCCAGGATCTGCGTGTGCAGCCCGCTGCGGCGGCCCGTGGACACCGTGCGCATGCGGGCGCGGCCATCCTCGACGGCGAAGACCCGCCATCCGTCGTCCTGGCGGAACAGCGCGCTGGTGGGAATCTGCAGCACGTCGTCGCCTTCCCAGAGGATGAAGCGTGTCTCGACACGGTAACCGTCGCCGAGCCGCTGCCATTGCGCCCGCGGCGATTGCAGCTCGACCCAGACCGGCACGCGCTGCTCCTCGACGCCCAGTGCGGAGATGCGCGTGAAGCCGGAAGGCTGGACCCGGCTCACCGTGCCTTCCAGGGGGGCATCGCCGCCCCAGTGATCGATGACGACGCGCATCCCCGGGGCGACCCGCACCGCGTCGGTGGACAGCAGGTCGGCGCGGACCTCCAGCCGATCGAGCGCGCCCAGCTCCAGCAGCGCCTGACCGGCACTCACCGGGCCGGCGCTGACGCGGTGGCGTCGCAGGATCACGCCCGCAACCGGGGCCTGCAGATCGACAGTGGGCCGGTCCGGGGAGGCGTGCTCGCCATCGGCGACATCGACCAGGACGCGTGCCGCCAGCAGCTCGTGGCGCGCGGTCTCGACATGGCCGCGCGCCGCGCGCACGGCCGAACGCGCTGCGTCCTGCTGCGTCCGCATTCGGTCGAGCGCCGCGCCGGACACGCTGCCCCGCTGGAAAAGGTCGGCGTTGCGCCGGTATTCCGACTCCGCGAAGGCGCGCTCGGCTTCGCGCGTCTCCAGGGTGGCGCGGGCACTTTCCAGACGGGCCTCGGCAGCGGCGACCGCGTCGCGTGCCTGCTCGCGCGCGCGGCTGTCGAGTGCCGGCGAGGGCAGTGGCTCGAGCTGCGCCAGCCGGTCGCCGGCAGCGACCCGATCGCCGACCTCCAGTTCGATGCGCCGGAGGTAGCCGCTGATCGGTGCGGCGATCTCCCAGGGGTTGCGCAGCAGGGTCCGTGCTTCCTCCTCGATGCTCTCGACGAAGGGAGCGCGCACGACGGTGGCCGTGCCGACCTCCACCGGCGCGGGCCGGAACGCGACCGCGAGGAGCGCCATCGCCGGAACGATCGCGATGAGGATCAGAAGGTGTCGTCGCTTTCGCATCGTCATTCAGCCGTCTTCAGGGCGGTGAGCATGTCCATGGCGCGCAGCCGCTGCACGACCAGCGCAATGGACATGGAAAAGGCGAGTCCCACGCCGAGCGCCGAGAACGCGAGCGCCTGGCGGGAGATGATGAAGGGCACGCGGAACAGCTCGGTGCTCATGGCCGTGGTCAGGAGCCACGCCAGGATCGCCCCGAGTACCCAGCCCAGCGGGATGGCGAGCAGGGTCAGCAGCGCCACTTCGCCGATCACGATCCACGCGGTTTCCCCGCGCGTGAAGCCGAGCACGCGCAGGGTGGCGAGCTCGCGGCCGCGTTCGGCGAATGCGATGCGCGCGTTGTTGTAGACCACCGCGAAGGTGATCGAGCCGGCCAGCAGCAGCAGCACGCCCATCATGATCAGGACGGTGTCCGCGATGTAGCGGCGGATCTCGCCTTCGGCCTGTGCCACCAGGCCGATGCCGGCGATGCGCGGAATTTCCCACAGGCTGGCGGTGAGCGCGTCCTGCCGCGATTCGTCGATCAGCAGCCAGGCGCCGGAAATGGCCGGGCCCTCCCGCATCACGCGGTTCAGGGCCCGCCGCTCCATGTAGGCACCGAGGCCGACCGGTTCGCTCACGGTGGCGGCCAGCGTGATCGGGATCGTCCGGCGCCGCCCCTCCAGTGTTTCGAGGATCAGCCGCTCTCCGGGCTGCACGCGCAGATAGTCGGCGAGATGGTCGGTCATGACCAGACCCTCCGCGGGGAGCGCCATGGTCGCGCCGTGCCGGTCGATGAGGCCGCGCAGCCGGGGCCGCGCGTCCATGCCCTGCACGGCGATCTGGTAGTCGCGCGTGGCGCTGCGCAATCGCGCCGGAACCGCCCGGAAGGGCTCCACGTGCAGCACGCCCGGCTCGTGGCGGAGCTCGCCGACCGCGCGCGCGGGCGTGGGCTCGGTGAAGCTCAGCACCACGTCCATCTTCTGCACCAGCCGGTACTGGACGTCGATGAGGTGATCGACCGCCCCGAACTGGTAGCTGCCCACCAGCATCAACGCCGCCGAGAGGGCGACGCCGGTCACCGACAGTCCGGCCTGGACCCGGTGCCGGGCGAGATTGCGGAGAATGATGCGGGTCGACTGGTCGAGCCAGCCCGCCAGGCGCGTGGTGGCGAAGCGGCCGCGACGGAATCGCTCCGGCGCGGGCGGGCGCATCGCCACCGCCGGCGCCAGCACCACCGCCGAGCGCACGGCCCGGAAACTGCCCAGCGCGGCCGCGGCGGCGGCCACGCTCACGCCCAGTGCCACGACCCAGGGCTGCAGCCGGAGACGCATGTCGGGGAAGCGGAAGTACTCGGTATAGACGCCGGTCAGCGCATCGGCAGCCCAGGCGCCGAAGGCGACGCCCAGCGCCGAACCCATGGCGACGATGGCTGCAGTGAGCAGACCGTAGTGCAGCGCCAGCTCGTGATTGCGGTAGCCGAAGGCCTTCAGCAGCGCGATCTGCTGGCGCTGGGTGCGCACGATCCGGCCGACGAGCATGTTGAGCAGGAAGGCGGAGACGGTCAGGAAGATCGCGGGCAGGGCCACTGCCATGGTGCGCAGCTGGCGCAGCTCCTCGCTCAGGAAACGGTGAGAGGTCTGCTGCTCGCGGTCCCGGGCGCCGAGCGCGCCGTAGCGCTCCAGGATGCGGTCGAGCGCATCGATCACCGGCTCGGCGGAGGCACCGGCCTGGAGCGTCAGCGCGACATCGTTGAAGGCGCCGTCCATGTCGAGGGCGTTGGCGAGCGCCCGCCGGTTCATCCAGAGCACCGCGAATCGCTCGTAGTCGGGCATGAGATCGGCCGGGCCGATCTGGTAGATCCACTCCGGGGACAGGGCCACTCCACTGACGGTGAGCGTTTCGAGGCGACCGTTGATGATGGCCGCCAGCCGGTCGCCGGCGTGCAGATCGTGCGCTTCGGCGAAGGGCTCGCTGATCACGGCACCGTCCCGGCTCAGCGGGAGCGGCAGAGTGCCCTCGCGCAGATGCAGGCGATTGACTCGCGGCTGGCGGCCGTCCGGCAGCGAGATCAGCTGACCGCGCACCGGGTCGCCGAACCCCGGGACCTCGATCCGGACCGCAGCGGTCACGCGTGTCTCGACCAGGTTCACCCCGGGAATGGCATTGATGCGGTCCGCCACCCCCTCGGGCGCCCGCTTGAGCGTCGCGAACACCTCCGCGAAGTCGTTCTCCCGGTAGAAGCGGTCCCGGCTCTCCGCGATGGTGTCGAGGGTGGTGACCGCGATGATCAGCGTCATCACGCCGCCGGCGATGACCACCGCGATGGCCGCCGCCTGGCCGCGCAGCGCGGCGAGATCGCGCAGGAGCTTGCGGTGGAGGGCGTGCATCACCAGTGCAGCTGCTCGGGCGTGACCCGGTTCGCGTTGACCTGCACGTCCGCGACGCGGCCGTCGCTGAGCCGGATGACGCGATCCGCCATCTCGCCGATGACCATGTTGTGCGTAATGATCACCGTGGTCGTGCCCAGTTCGCGGTTGATGCCGGCGATTGCCTGGAGAACGCGGATCCCGGTCTTCGAGTCGAGCGCGCCGGTGGGTTCGTCGCACATCAGCAGGGTCGGGCGCTTGGCAATGGCGCGCGCGATGGCGACGCGCTGCTGCTCGCCGCCGGACATCTGGGAAGGGAAGTGGTCCATGCGCGCTTCCAGTCCCACCATGGTCAGCGCGTCCTCGGGCCGCATCGGATCGCGCGCGATGTCGGTGACGATGGCCACGTTCTCGCGCGCCGTCAGGCTGGGAATGAGGTTGTAGAACTGGAACACGAAGCCGACGTGGTCACGCCGGAAGGCCGTCAGCGCCCGCTCGGAGGCCGTCGCCAGATCGGTGTCGCCGTAGCGCACCGAACCGGCACTGGCGTTGTCGAGGCCGCCGAGAATGTTGAGCAGGGTGGATTTGCCGGAACCGGACGCGCCCAGCATGACCACCAGCTCGCCGGCGTGCAGGTCGAGATCGACGCCGCGCAGCGCGCGGATCTCGACCTCACCCATGGTGTAGACCTTGGTGACATCGCGTACCGAGAAGACCACCGGGCCGCCGGTCGTGGCGCCATCCGCCCCGGAGGCGGTCACTGCGGGTCGCCGGGAACTGCCTCCCGTCCGGCGTCGATGCCCACGAACACCTCGCCGACGCTGTCGATGTCCGCCCGGAGACCGTGCCGCACCGCAACGCATATGGCGTGGGCCTCGCCGGCGGTGATCGCCGGATCGATCCGCACGCGGATCGTCACCAGCGTGCGCGGTCCCATCCGGCG
The DNA here is from genome assembly GCF_023145115.1 of Algiphilus sp. Taxonomy (NCBI): domain Bacteria; kingdom Pseudomonadati; phylum Pseudomonadota; class Gammaproteobacteria; order Nevskiales; family Algiphilaceae; genus Algiphilus; species Algiphilus sp. Next base: position 176,898 of record NZ_JAGLEJ010000020.1, on the reverse strand, counting down.
GGTCCGCAGATCGGAGATTCCCAGGACGCCGTTGACGCGCAGCGCCGATGCGCGGATGCCCGCGAGACCGTCGGCATCGAGCCCGGTATCGACCAGCTCGCGCCCGGCCTCCCATCCCAGGCGCCATCCGATCGCGCCGATCATCAGGGCCACCACCAGTGCCGCCACGCCGTCGAGCCAGGGCAGGCCCGCCATGGCGCCGAGAACCCCGAAGATCACCACCAGCGAGGAGAGCGCGTCGCTCCGGTGATGCCAGGCGTTGGCGCGCAGCATCTCCGACTCGGCGCGCACTGCGACGCGCGCGGTGCCCTGGTAGACGCCCTCGTTGGCGACGACCGAGAGCACGGCCACCGCCAGCGCCAGCCAGCCCGGATCGCCGTGCTGATCGGCGAGCAGCAGCCGCAGGACCGCGTCGTAGGCGAAGCCCCCGGCGACCAGCAGCAGGATGGCGGCCAGCGCCAGCGTCGCCGCGGTCTCGAAACGCGCGTGGCCGAAGGGGTGATTGCTGTCGGGACCGCGGGCGCCGATGCGCGCGGCGCCGAGGATCAGCCCGTCGCTGGCGAGGTCGGAAAGGGAGTGCACGCCGTCGACCACCAGTGCCTGGGACTGCCCGACGACACCGCCGACGATCTTCACCACCGCCAGCACGGCGTTGACCGCCGCCGCCACGATGGTGATGCGGCGCTTCTCGCGATAGGCGTCAACGGGCATTGCTGGTGGCGCTCCCCCGGCGGCATCCGGCCCCGATCGCGGCCTTTCCGGAGCCTGCCTGCAGCGCCGGTCGGTAGCAAGTGCCGCGGGCATCGGGCTATGCGGCGCGACGGGCGAATGCGTCCTCGTCCACCGGGGACGGCAGGGCCACCGCGGCGGCCAGCTCGGCGAGCGCGGCCTTGTCGTCGATGAGGATGCGCTGCCGGTCGGTCCGGATGAGGCCCCGTGCGGCGAAGCGCGTGATGACGCGCGACACCGTCTCCGTCGCCAGGCGCAGGTAGTTGGCGATGTCGCGCCGGGTCATCGGCAGCTGGATGGCACCCGAGGGGGCGGCCGGCAGCCGCGCCTGCATGTGGAGCAGGAAGGCGGCCACGCGCTCGTCGGCGGTGTTCTCGCCGGCGAGCGCCTGCGCCTCGGCCAGGGCGTGGCTCATGCGGCGCGTGAGCCGGCGCATGAGCAGGGGCGTGCGCTCCATCATGGCCAGCACGCCATGGCTGGGCAGCGCGCATACCTGCGACGGCGTCACCGCCACGGCGCTCACCCGGTGGTGGGCGGTATCGAGCGTATCGATGCCGATGATGTCGCCGGGCAGATATAGCGCGCGCACGCGCTCGGAACCGTCGCGGTCGATGGTGCAGGTCTTGATGCAGCCGGAACGCACGAAGTAGAGCGTGTCGGCGGCATCACCGGCCTCGAACAGGGCGGTACCCGGCGCGCGGAGCGTGCGTCCCGGCAGCATCATGTTCCGCCAGTCTGCGAGCGTGTCGCTGTCCGCGCCCCGTACCAGGCAGCGCGCGTGCACCGGGCAGAAGTGGCAGTCGGGCGATCCGCCGCGGCCGGCGGTGGCGCATGCGGTGGAACGAAGGCTCGGGTCGGTGCTCGTTGCGGACATGGCGGTTCTCCCTGAAGACGGCGTCAGGTTCGCTCACCGGTGGCACGGCCACTATCCGGTATTCCCGAAGGCCCGATGTGGAAACTACGTAGTGCGCTTGCCAAGCGCGGTCGGCGCCGGCTACAACGAAGGCCGACGACATCTTCGGGAAGCGCCATGCAGGCTATGGTTCTCGAGCGGCCGGGCACGCCGCTCACGCTCCGGGATCTGCCGGATCCGGAACCGGGCAGACAGCAGGTTCTGGTGCAGGTCCACGCCTGCGCGGTCTGTCGCACCGATCTCCACGTCGCGGACGGTGAGCTGCCCGATCCGGTACTGCCGATCATTCCCGGACACGAGATCGTCGGCCGGGTGGCGGCGGTCGGACCGGATGTCGACCGCTTCCGTCCCGGCGATCGGGTCGGCATTCCCTGGCTCGGCTGGACCTGCGGCGAGTGCCACTATTGTCACGGTGGGCACGAGAACCTGTGCCCGGACGCGCGCTTCACCGGCTATCAGCTCAACGGCGGTTACGCCGAGCGCGTCGTGGCGGACCAGCGCTTCTGTTTTGCGCTGCCCGATGCATACGACGACGTCGCCGCCGCGCCGTTGCTCTGCGCCGGCCTGATCGGCTACCGCGCACTGATGATGGCGGGCGAGGGGCACCGCCTCGGCATCTACGGCTTCGGCGCTGCTGCGCACATCGTTGCCCAGGTCGCGGTGCACCAGGGTCGCCACGTCCACGCTTTCACGCGGGCCGGCGATCGTGCCACGCAGCATTTCGCGCGCGGCCTCGGCGCGATGTGGGCCGGGGGCTCCGACGAGGCGCCGCCCGAACCGCTCGATGCGGCGCTGATCTTCGCCCCGGTCGGCGAGCTGGTGCCGCTGGCACTGCGCGCGCTGGTTCCGGGTGGACGCGTGGTGTGCGCGGGCATTCACATGAGCGATATCCCGTCCTTCCCGTACGCCGATCTGTGGATGGAGCGCAGCATCTGCTCGGTGGCGAATCTGACGCGTGCCGACGCGGATGCCTTCCTGGCGCTGGCGCCGCTGGTGCCGGTACGGACGACTACCCGGACTTACGCGCTGGCGGATGCCAATCAGGCACTCGACGATCTGCGCAGTGGCAGGCTGTCGGGCGCGGCCGTCCTCGTTCCCGGCCGCGCCTGAGGACACCGTCAGCCGACCGCGATCCGCTTCGGCCCGGCGTGTGAGATCTCGGTCTTCGGCAGGGTGACGCGCAGGACGCCGTCCCTGCACTCAGCGGCGACTTTCTCCTGCACGACGTTCTCGGGCAGGTTGAAGCTGCGCTCGAAGCGGCCGTAGAAGCGTTCGACGCGATGATGCTTCTCGCCCTCGTCCTTCTTCTCGTGCTTGCGCTCGCCGGCGATGGTGAGCACGCCGTTGTCGACATTGACCTCGATGTCCTTGCGATCCATGCCGGCCAGCTCGGCGGTGATGGTGTAGGCCTTGTCGGTCTCGCTGATGTCGACCGTCGGCAGCCAGGCCTCGTCGGCGAAGGTGCGTGCCGGCGCGCGGTTCTGTCGGGCGAAGAGCTGATCGAGCTCGCGGAAGGGATTCCAGTGCGTGAGTTCCATGACGCTTTCTCCGTATCGGTTGCGCGCCGCCAACCACGGCGCCGGCATCACGGTCTTCCCATCGGGGCGCGGCCGCATTGATCTGGATCAAGCGGGACGCCGGATCATCCGCCGCTACTCGGCGGCGGGCAGGGCCTCGCGCACCACCAGCATCATCTGCACCAGCTGGGCGAGGGAGCGCGCATCCATCTTGCGCATCACCTGCGCCCGGTGCTGCTCGACGGTGCGCTCGCTGATGTCGAGCTCCAGGGCAGCGGCCTTGTTCGCCTGACCGTCGACCAGGCGCCAGGTGATGTCGCGCTCGCGCGGGGTGAGCAGCTCGTAGCGCTGCAGCAGGGCTTCGCGCTGCGCCAGCCGCGCCCGCGTCTCGCGATCCTGGTCGAGGGCCCGCTGCACGCGGCGGATGAGCTCGTCGTCGTTGAACGGCTTCTGCAGGAAATCCACGGCGCCGGCGCGCATCGCCTCCACCGCCATCGGGACGTCGCCGTGGCCGGTGATGAAGATGATGGGCAGGAAGCAGCGTCGCCGGTTGAGCTCCTTCTGCAGCTCGAGGCCGCTCATCCGCGGCATGCGCACATCGAGCAGCAGGCAGCCCGGGCTGTCCGGATCGTAGGCCTCGAGGAAGGCCGTGGCACCGTTGTGGACGGTCGAGCGGATGCCCACCGATCGCAGCAGGAGCGCGATGCTGTCGGCGACCGGTGCCTCGTCGTCGACGATGAACACCGTGCTCTGGTCGGTCTCGTTGCTCATGGCGTGCCTTCGCTGGAATCGGTCGGGAGCGTGAGACGGAAGGTGGTGCCCCCGCGTGCATTGATCTCGAACCGCAGCGCGCCCTGATGGGCGGCGACGATGGAGTGGCAGATGGACAGGCCGAGGCCGAGGCCTTCCTGCTTGGTGGTGTAGAACGGCTCCCCGACATGCCCGGCGGCATCGTCGGCGATCCCGGGCCCGCTGTCCGCCACCGCCACCTCGACGGTGTCGGCACGATGGCGGGTGATGATCTCGATGCGATCGTCGCGCGAGCGCTCGAGCATGGCGTCGATGGCGTTGCGAAGCAGGTTGAGCAGCACCTGCTGGATCTGGATGCCGTCGGCCTGCACGGCCGGCAGGTCCGCGTCCAGATCGAGCACCAGCTCGAAACCCGCCTGGCGGATCTCGGGCTCGCACAGCGGCACCACCTCCCGCACCAGCGCGCTGCAGTCGACGTGCTCGCGCACTTCGCCGCGCTTGCGCAGCAGGGCCCGCAGACCGCGGATGACCTGTCCGGCGCGCTCGCCCTGATCGGCGATGCGGGAAAGGATGTCCTGCAGTTCGTCCGACGACACCGAGTCGGCCGCCACCATCCGGCGCGAGGCATGTGCATAGCTAACGATGGCGCTGAGCGGCTGGCCGAGCTCGTGGGCGATGCCGCTGACCATCTCGCCGAGGGTGCCGAGACGACCGACGTGAGTCAGACGCGTGCGCAGCTCTTCCGCCTCGCGCGTGGCGCGGAGGAGCGGGCCGCGGTCCATCAGCGCGACGATGACCATCAGCGGGGTGTCCTCGCTGTCGCTGTCGCGCCCGACGGCGGCGTGCATGTGCACGTGGATGGTCCCGCCCTCGGCGTCGACGAAGCGCAGCGGGCGCCGGGCGCTTCCGCCGTCGCGCACCAGCGACGTCAGGATGCGTTCGCCGTCGATACGATCGTCATCGTGCATGAGCTCAGCGATGGGGCGGCGCAGCAGCGCCTTGTCCGTCATCCCGAACAGCGCGCAGCAGGAATCGTTGACTTCCAGGAGGGCGCCCGCAGCGTCGGTCACGACGAAGGCCATTGGCGCGTTGGCAAAGATCAGGCGCAGCTCCTGCGCCTGACGGCGCAGCCGTGCCTCCTGCCGCTTGCGCACGGTGATGTCCCGCAGGATGCCGACGAAGCCGCTGCCCTGCTGGCTGACGAACTCGCCCACCGACAGCTCGATGGGAAAGGTGGAGCCGTCCTTGCGCTGCGCGGTGACTTCGCGTCCGATCCCGATGATGCGGGCTTCTCGGGTACGCCGGAAGCGTCCGATGTACTCGTCGTGCGCCGAGCGATCCGGATCCGGCATCAGCATGCTGACGTTGCGGCCCAGCACCTCGTCCGGCGTGTATCCGAAGAGGCGCTCCGCGGCGCTGTTGAAGCGGGTGATGCGCCCCTCGGGCGTGATCAGCACGATGGCGTCGACCGCTGCGTCGAGCAGGGCGTCGAAGCGGTCCTGGGCGGCGCTCGGGGTGTGCGGGGCGTCGGTGCGGGCGGCCATGACCGAAGTCTAGCGCGGTCGCCCCGGGATTCGGCGGACCGCTACGCACCATTGATCCAGGTCAACGCCGGCGCGCGCACCAGGCCGGACACTGCCGCGCAGAGCCCATCACGTCCGGGAGTCCGCCCGCATGCCCACGTACCACCGCATTCTCGTCGCGACCGATCTCTCGCGCACGGCCGCAGCCGCACTGTCCGTGGCGGCGCGCATCGCCCGTCGCGACGGCGCCGAACTCCACGTGCTGCACGTTCGGCTGGCGGTGAACGATATCGTGAACACGCTGGGACCCGACAAGGGCGCGCCGCAGGACGTGCTCGGCGATCACGCGGTTCGTGCCTGGATCCGCTCCGCCGGTTGCGATGGCGAGGTGCAGGCCACGCGCGTGCTCTCCGGCGGCCTTTCGGCCGCGCCGCAGATCGTCCGCTACGCGCAGGAGCAGGGCATCGATCTCATCGTCATGGGCAGCCACGGCCGTTCCGGTGCCGCGCTCGCGGTGCTCGGCAACGACGCCCAGGCGGTGCTCCGGCAGGCGGACTGCTCGGTGATGGTGGTGCGGCCGGACATCCAGCGGGAAACGCTGCGCCGGATCCTCGCGCCGGTGGATCTGTCGGCGCACTCGGCCGCGGCGATGCGGCGCGCCGCCGACATCGCTGCACAGAGCGGTGCCGCGCTTGAGGTCCTGCTGGCGGTGGAGCCGCTTGCCCTGCCGCCGTTCATCGCGCCGGTGCTCGACAGCGCCCAGAACACGGAGAATGCGCGCAACGCGCTCGCCGCGTTCGTGGGGGAGGCACACCTGCCGGTCGCCGCGCGCCGCGTGCTGGTCCAGGGTGTGGCCCATGCCGCCATCGTCGAGCATGCCCGCCGGCAGGAGACCGATCTCATCGTCATGTCGCATGCCGGCCTGAGCGCGATCGAGCGCCTCTTCCTCGGCAGCGTGACCGAGCGGGTGCTGCGCACGGCGCCGTGTGCGGTGCTGGTGCACCGCGAGGCCGAGCATGCCGCGGTCGTGCCGGCGGGCACTGCGCGGCCGGAAGGCGCGGCGGCAGCCGTCCAGCACCCCACCTGAACGACGCATCCGCCCCGGGAGCATTCCATGGCCCTCTACCAGCGCATTCTTCTCGCCACCGATTTCTCGCCGCATTCGCGTCGCGCGATGGCGCTGGCACGGACGCTTGCCCGCGCCAGCGGCGCCGAGCTGCACGTGCTGTACGTGAACGTGCTCTCCTCGCTGCATACCGAATACCGTGGCCTCGCCGCGACCGACGAGTACACCCGCACGCTGATCGCCGCTGCCGAGGAAACGCTCCACGGCATTCCCGACGCCCGGCGCCTGGTCACCCGACGGGTGGTTCGCACCGACGAGTCCCCCGCACGGGCCATTCTCGAGTACGCCGGCGAGCAGGGTGCCGATCTCATCGTGGTCGGCAGCCGCGGTCTGGCCGGCATCAAGCGCGTGCTGCTGGGCAGCGTCGCGGCGAAGGTGGTGCATGCCGCGACGGTGCCGGTGCTGGTCGCCGGACAGGGGGCCGGTGCGGCCGACGACACCGAGGAGGCTCCTCTGCGTCATTTGGTGGTGGCCACCGATCTCTCGGACGCATCGCGCCCGGGCGTGCTGCACGCGGCCGACATTGCCGTGCAGCACGGTGCGCGCCTGACGGTCGTCCACGTACTGGTGCCGGCGACAGTGGATCCCTATGACCCGGGCGCGCCGGTGCCCAGGACCGAGCCCGACAGGGCACGGGCGTCGCTGGCGCAGTTCATCGCGGAGCTGGAATTGCCGGTCGATGCCGAGCAGGACGTCGCCATCGGCCCGGCCGATGCCGAGATCGCCGCTGCGGCCGTACGGCACGAGGCCGATCTCCTGGTGGTCGGCAGCCACGGCCGCTCGGCCGTGCAGCGCGTGCTGCTGGGCAGCGTCGCGGACAAGGTCGTGCGCGTTTCCGCGTGCCCGGTGCTCGTCCATCGGCCGCGCCCGGTGTAGCGGCCGGGCGTCCGCCCGAGCGCCGGCCGGCGCTCAGGCGCTCGCGCGCGCCTGCTGTGCCATGGCCACCAGCGCCTTGCGCACGTCGGTGGGTGTGGTGGCGGGGGCATCGAATTCGAAGCGCAGCATGCGCTTGCCGACGAAGAGCGCGAAGCCGTGCGTGTCCACCGCCGCCATGCGCGGGTCCTGCTCGCCGCAGTCGACGCCGATCATGCGGCAGTAGTCGCGCATGGCGTCGACGTGGTCCTCGTTCATGTGCCGGACCATGTGCGCTTCGGCCTCCGGCGCGAACTCGGCGCCGGTCAGCACGTCGCCGGGCTGATACCAGTGGATGCGCCCGAAGCCGCCGATGTAGCGCAGGCGGGTGGGCGTGATCCGGTAGAACGCGAAGTCGTGCGTGCGGTGATAGTCGGTGGCGTGCGGAAAGCGCCGGTAGTAGCGCTCGGCGACGCCGTCATCATCCGTCGGTCGGGCTTCGCCGACGATGGTGAGACGACCCGTTTCCTGCACGTCCGCACCGCCCTCGAGGACGATCAGCGAGACGCGCGGGTCGGCGTGCAGATTGCGCGTGTGCTCGGCGATGTCGCTGATCAGGATGACGGGTGCGCCCTCGGCGTCCGGGGCGAAGGTCACCACCGAGCCGAAGGGGGCGCCGTCCAGTCTGGCGGAAAGGGTGGAGAGAACGCCCTGATGGCTGCTGGCGTAGAGCAGGCGGGCGGCATCGCGGTCATGGGTCTCGTCGGACATGGTGGTGCTCGTCAGGGCGCCGCAACGGGCGCGTACTCGATGCGGTACTGGGCCGATTCGCCGTTGTCATCGTAGTAGGCGCGCACGCGCAGCTTCCAGAAGTTGCCGTCGCGCCCGCGCAGTACGTACACGACGTCCCGGGGGTAGATGTGATGGATGCCTTCGCCGTCGTTGCAGAAGCTGGAGTAGTAGTACCAGCCGTAGTCGCCGGCGCCCGGGCCGCAGCCGGCGCCGTGCTGCGGGTCGGCGGGCGGGTAGGTGACGAAGGCGAGGGCGTCAGCGGTGTCGGCGTGCCACTCGGCATCGGCATCGGCATCGGCCGCGGCGATGGCAGCCCAGTCCGCTGCCTCGCGATCGTCCAGCGCGACATCGGCGGGGCCGGACGCGCCGCCGTTCATGCGGATGTCGGTGCGCTGCAGCGCCAGGTCCCAGCCGGGGTCGCCGGCCGGATCGGCGGGTGCCACCTGCTGGGCATTGGTGAGATCGAGATGGACCCAGACATCGTCGGCCGCGGCATCGACCACGGCGATGGTGCTGTCGGCACCGTCCTCGAAGGTGGCCCTGCCCAGGGGCGCGACGCCACCGCTGCCGCCGCCGCCGGGGGCGCTGCAGTCGTCGCCGGGAATCTCGGCGATGGCGAACTGCGGATGCCCCGGCACGCCGTCGCGGGTGAAGCCGGTCATGCGCAGCTTGTAGGTGCGGCACTCGACCGTGCTCAGGAAGTAGGCGACGTTTTCGCGCGCAGTGATCGTGCTGCCCTGCAGCCGGCCGGTGTCGTGGTACCAGCCGTGGTCACCGGCGCCGGTGAGCGGGTTGGCCCGCTGGTCGGCCTCGGGATGGGTGGTCATGGCGTAGTCGGGTCCCGAGGCGAAGGGGCCGCCGGCGGCGTCGGTGGTGTAGGACACCGCGCTGCGCGGAGGCGCCTCCGCGGCGTCGTCGAAGGGATAGGGCGTGCCGTCGTCCACGCGGTCGCCGTAGACGGTCACCGGGTCGCCGGTGGGCGGCGAGCCGGACGCGCCGCCGTTGAGCTTGATGTCGCTGCCCCGGAAGGCGATGTCCCACGCATCGGAGCTTTCCGGTGCCGACGGCGTGACCTGGGTCTGCGTCTCCAGGTCGATGTAGACCCAGTTGCTGCCGGTGGCGTCGATGGTACCGACGTAGTGGGTGCCGTCGGCGCGGAAGCCGGCCTGTGCGCCACCCGGGCCGGGCAGCGCTGCATCCGGTCCGCCGTTGCCGTCGTCACCGCTGTCGTTGCGTGGCGAGATGTCGCTGCCGCAGGCGGCGAGGACGAGTACGGTCAGTGGCCAGGCGTGGCGTGCTTTCATCGGAACAGTTCCTTGCGCAGCTCGAGATAGACGGCGCGCGGCTGGATGGGCAGGAAGCGGGGATCCCCCTCGTCGAGCAGGTTGTCGACGCCGACGGCCAGATCGAACCACTGCCATCCGTTCCACTCGGCACGCAGCGCGAACAGCGCATAGGGATCGGCGGTGCCCGTCGGCGTCGGCGCGCCACCGGTGTCGATGTCGAGGCCGAACCGGCGCTCGCCGACCCAGACACCGCGCACGCCCAGCGCCCAGCGCTCCCGCTCGAAGCGCGCGGCGGCATTGACGCGGTGTTCCGGCCGGCCGCTCAGCGGCTCGCCGGTATCGCGGTCCTCGGCGTCGACATAGCCGTAGCCGAGACGCAGCGCCAGCGGTCGCCACGGCTGCCATTCGGCCTGGATATCGCCGCCGGTGATGCGGGCGCGGGCGACATTGCGATAGCTGAACAGGATGGGCGGGCCGTCCTCGATCTGCACGATCTCGATCAGATCGTCGACGTCGTGATGGAAGACGCTCAGCGACAGCGACGCGGTATCGGCGGGATACCAGATGGCGCCCAGGTTGTAGCCGTTGCTGCGTTCGGGCTCGAGGTCCGGATTGCCCTCGACCCGGTAGCCGACGCCGGGGTTGTCGAAGCGCAGCAGCAGCTCGCGGAAGCTGGGGGCGCGGTAGCCCCGGCCGTAGCCGGCGCGCAGGACCCAGGCGTCGGTCAGGTCATAGCGCAGGTTGAGCTTCGGCGACCACTGGCGGCCGAACTGCGAATCGCGGTCGTGGCGCAGCCCCGGCACCACGGTGAGGCGGCCGTCGAGCAGGCGTATCTCGTCCTGCACGAACAGTGCCTGGCGGTCGCGTTCGCCGGTCTGGTCGAGGCGGTCGGCGTCGAGCTCCTCGTACTGGTGCTCGGCACCGATGGAAACGCGATGGCGGCCGATGCGGTGATCGAGCTGACCGCCCACGGTGTAGAGGTCGTCGTAGGTGCGCTCGTCGACATCGTCGGCGTCGGTGCCCGGCACCTCGGATACGTACTGGTCGTAGAAGCGCGTGTAGTAGGCGTCCAGCCGCAGGTCGGTATCACGACCGAGGGCGATGCGGGGCGACAGGGCGGCGCGAAGCTCCTCGGTGCGCTTGCGCACCTCGGTGAGTGCGCTGCCGGTGCCCGGGTCGAGGCGCTCGGTGTCGTCGAGGGCGTAGTCGAAGCGCGCATCGATGGTGACGGTGTCGGTGGCGTCGAGCTGCTGGTGCGTCGAGAAGTACCGGCCGTCGGCCTCGGGGCCGTCGGTGGCGGGGGTCGAGGCATCGAGATCGAAGGATTCGCGCGTCACCGCGCCGCCGCTCACGCTGCCGCGCCAGGCGCCCCGATTCCATCCGAAGTCGCCGTAGGCTTCCAGGTTCTCGTCACCGTCGCCGCGCACGGTCAGGCTGGCGCCATCACCGCCCGAGCGGGTGATGATGTTGATCACACCGCCGAGTGCGTCACTGCCGTATAGCGCGGAAGTCGGGCCGCGCACGATCTCCACGCGCTCGATTGCGGCGGTGCGGAATCGCGTCAGATCCAGTGCGCCGTCGATGCGCCCGACGACGCGCAGGCCGTCGATGAGCACGAGGACATGCTCGGACGACAGGCCCTGGATCTCGATGTCGACGCTCTTCCCGCGGCCGGCGACCCGCGCCACGTGCAGGCCGCCTTCGCGTTCGAGCAGCTCGGCGAGATTGCCGGCGCCCGATGCGCGGATGTCCGCGGCCGTGATCAGGCGGACTTCGACCGGGCTGTCCACGATGCGGTGCGCGGTGCGCGTGCCGGTGACCACGATGGTGTCCAGGGTGCCGACGTCGGCGGGCTGCGCCTCGGGCGCGGCCGGCGGGGGCGGGGGATCGTCCTCCGGAGCGCGCACCGAGATGGTGGCGGGCAGGCGGGCCGAGGGCGCCTCGCCGACGGCACCGACGCGGGCCTCACCGTCGACGATGCGGCCCGACAGCCCGGTCCCGGCCAGAAGCGTGCGCAGTGCGACGCCGGGCGCGAAGGTGCCGGTCAGCGCGTTGCCGCGCTGCCCGCGTATGGCGTCCGGCGCGTAGTGAAGCGGGATGTCGGTGGTCGCCACGAAGGCGGTCAGTGCCTCGCGCATGGGGAGCGCGGGCTGATCGAAGCGATGAGTCGGTTCTTCCGCAGCGTGCGCGGATGCCAGCAGCACCGTCGCGAGGGCGGCCGCGGCAGCCGGAAGAAGAGGAAAGCGCGTCCGCATGCTGTTCGAGCGTTACCGGGTTCGCCGTGCGCGGGCACGGGCGCAGGTGCGAGAACGAGCGCACGGAACGCGCTCGCCAAGAATGATGCGAACCATTATCACTCACGATTGAAGAAAATACGAGCCCGGCCGGCGCGTGATGGCCTAGTCGCGGGGACGTTGCAGCCGGCGCGGGATCCAGGTGGGGCGCCGCTTCCGGGCCGGAAGGACCTGCTCGTGCCCGGTGCCGCCGCGTTCCGACCGGCGCACCGCCGCGCGCGTACCGACCGGCCCGGTGAGCTCGAACACGATGGTCGCGAATACCACGGTGCTGACGAGGCGTGCGCCATCGGGGAGCTGCTCGGCGGCCACCAGGGCGAGGCCCAGCGCGACGCCCGCCTGCGGCAGCAGGGCGACGCCGAGCCATGCGGCTTCGCGTCCGGGCAATCCCGCGCGGCGGCCGCCGAGCCATCCGCCCAGCACCTTGCCCGTGGTACGCAGCGCGATGTAGGCAATCCCGAGCCCGCCCGACAGCAGCAGCGCCTCGAGCTCGAACGATGCCCCCGCGAGCAGGAAGAAGATCACGAGGAAGGGCTGCTCGATGTTCTCGATCTCGTGGAAGGGGCGCTCGTGGTGGCGTGCCAGGTTGGCGATGACGCCGCCCACGACGACGGCCGCCAGGATCTCCGAGACACCGAGATAGTGCGCCGAGGCGGTCGTGATGAGGACGATCGCCAATGCCTCCTCCAGGCTCGGTCGGCCGGGTTGGATGCGGCCGCTGAGCGCGGCGGCCGGGAGGCCGATCGCGGCTCCGAGGGCGATCGCGCCGCCGATCTCGAAGAGCGCCTCGCCGAGCGCGAATCCGGCGCCGCTGCCGGTGGCGAAGCTGAGCGCGAGGCCGAAGGCAGTGAGCGCCACTACGTCGTCGATCGCGACCACGCCGACCAGCAGGCGCGAGAAGCGCCCCGAAGCGCCCAGCTCGTGCACCACCGCGACGGTCGCGGCCGGCGCGGTGGCGGTGCCGATGCCCGCCAGCACCAGCGCCACCGGTACGTCGAAGTCGAGCAGGATCAGGCCGCCCGCGATCAGTGCGAAGGTGACCGCCGCCTGGCCGATGGCCACGATCACGACCGTGCCGCCGACGTCGCGCAGGCGCTCCCGCGTGAATTCGCCGCCGATCAGGAAGCCGATCATGACGAGGGCGAAGCTGGAGACGATGGGGAACCAGGTCGCCCGGGCATCGGGCAGCAGATCGAGCCCCACGGGGCCGATCGCTACCCCGAGGCAGAGCAGGATGGTGACGCCGGGCAGGGGCGTCCGCCGGCCCAGTGCTTCCGCAGCAAGGCCGACGAGCAGCAGGACCCCGAGCGTGAGCTCGGTGATCACGAGGTCGGAAGCCGGGGGCCAGTCGATCATGGTGTGGGCATGGTCGGAGTGCGGCGTGGGCGCGGACGCTGATCTGGATCATGGGCGCGGGCCCGCTATTCTGATGAGCTATCGCGGTATCCACTCCCGTTTCGACGCTGCGCCATGGCGACGCCTCTTGAGCATATCCATCCCCGCAATCTGAAGCATCTCGCCGACCGGCTGCAGGGCCTCGTGCGAACCCGGCTGTGGGCACAGGTTCTGGTCGGCATGGCGCTCGGCATCGCCGTGGGCATCGCGATCGGCCCCTCGTTCGGATGGCTGGCGCCGCGGACCGCTTACGTGGTCGGCGAATGGCTCGCGCTGCCGGGACTGCTCTTCCTGGCGCTCATCCAGATGATCGTGGTGCCGCTCGTGCTCAGTGCCATCGTGTGCGGCATAGCCGCGACCGCTGATCCCGGGCAGTTGCGCCGCGGCGGCCTGTGGCTGGTGGTGTACTTCGTGGTGACCTCGATCATCGCGACCTCGCTCGGCATCGGGCTGGGACTGATCATCGAGCCGGGAAGCTTCATCGCGGCTCCGGTCGGGGCAGCCGACGCGATTCCCGAGGTGAGTGGCGAGGCACCGGTAGTCGCCTTCGACGCCTTCCCCTCGCAGCTGGTCTCGATCTTCCCGAGCAACGCCCTCGGCGCCATGGCCGACGGCCAGATGCTGCAGGTCGTGATGTTCGCGGTGCTGATCGGCGTGGCGCTGGTGTCGCTGCCGGCGGCCACGGCCAGGCCGGTGCTCGATTTCCTTTCCTCGCTGCAGGCGCTGTGCATGACCGTGGTGGGCTGGGCCATGCGCCTGGCGCCGCTGGCCGCCTTCGGTCTCCTGGCGCGTCAGATGGCCGGTACCGGTCCGGCCGCGCTGCTCGGGCTGGGTGCCTACATCGGCGCCGTTCTGCTCGGGCTGCTCTGCCTTCTGGTGCTCTACGCCGTGATCGTGCGGGTGCTGGGCGACGGACGGCCGCTCCGTTTCCTGACGCAGAGCGGCGAGGCGCAGCTGCTGGCCTTCTCCACGGACAGCTCGGCCGCGACCATGCCGGTGACCATCCGGGTGGCAGAGGAGCGGCTCGGTGTGCGGCCGTCGGTGGCGCAGTTCGTGATCCCCATCGGCGCCACCGTCAACATGGGAGGCACGGCGCTGTATCAAGGTCTCGCGACCGTATTCATGGCGCAGGTCTACGGCATGGATCTGCCGCTGGCGGCACTGGTCGCGCTGGTCGTCACCGCGCTGGGCGCTTCCATCGGCACTCCCGCGACGCCGGGCGTGGGCATCGTGGTGCTGGCCAGCGTGCTGACCAGTGCCGGGGTGCCGGTGGCCGGGCTCGGCCTGATCCTGGGCGTGGATCAGCTCCTCGAGCGCTTCCGCACCGTGCTCAACGTCAGCGGCGATCTCGCCGCATGCACGGTAATGGAGCGCTGGCTGGGCGGCGGACCCGCGCCGGGTGCGGAGCAGCACGACCTCCCGGCGGTCGATGGCCCCCGGCTGACCGGATCCGGCCCGGCCGATTGATCGTGGTGCGCGCGTTGATCCAGATCAACGCACGCGGCATCACCCGTTCCTAGGATGGTTGCGTGCGGTCGGAGTGCCGGCCGGTATCGACAGGAGTTCCGGATGGGATGGGTCGCGAACAGCTTCGGTGACGTGGGGGCACGCTCGAAGGGTTTGCGCATCCGGATGCTCGGCCCGCGCTCCCCTCGCAACGGCTGGCATCCGCTTCCCGCGGAGATCGGAGTGACGACCCTGGACGCGGATGCGAGAGACCGCGCGACGGGTACCACTGCCAGTGCCGCCCGGAACAGCGCGGAACGCAGGGGGGTGCACCTGGTGCACCCGGCCGGTCCGGCCGCTCTCCGGACCTCCGCGACGATATCCGCCGTCTCCGACCGCGCACCTCATCACCCGCGCACCGATGCGTGGTCCCGTCGAAGCGGAGCGGCATGATGCGGAAGCCCACCATCGACCCTCTGTTCGATCCTGCCACCTTCACGATGAGCTATGTGGTGGGGGACCCGGAGACCGGCGTGTGCGCGGTCATCGATCCGGTTCTCGACTACGATCCGGCCAGCGGCCGCACCGCCCGTCGCAGCGCGGATCAATTGATGGACATGGTGCGGGCGCGCGACTACCGGGTGGCGTGGATCCTCGAGACGCACGCCCACGCCGATCACCTGTCCGGCGCGCAGGTGATCAGGGAGCGCCTCGGCGGCAGGATCGCCATCGGGGAGCACATCCGGGCGGTCCAGGCGCGTTTCGGGCCACTCTTCGATTTCGGTCCGGATTTCGCCACCGATGGCTCGCAGTTCGATCACCTCTTCGCCGACGGCGACGCCTTCACCATCGGCGGCATCGAGGCGACGGTGATGCATACGCCCGGCCATACGCCGGCCTGCGTCAGCTACTGCATCGGCGACGCATGCTTCGTGGGCGACACGCTCTTCATGCCGGATTACGGCACCGCGCGGGCCGATTTTCCCGGCGGGGATGCCCGCACGCTGTTCCGGTCCATCCAGCGGCTGCACGCGCTGCCCCCGGAGACGCGGCTGTTCATGTGTCACGACTACCAGCCGGGCGGCAGGGCCGTGCGCTGGGAGACGACCGTGGCGGACAGCCGCGCCGACAACCGGATGGTGCGCGACGGCGTGGAAGAGGATCTCTTCGTGGAGCATCGCAATGAGCGCGACAGCACGCTGCGGGCACCCGCGCTCATCCTGCCGTCGCTGCAGGTCAACATCGCGGCCGGCCGTCTGCCGGAGCCCGAGGGCAACGGCATCCGTTATCTGCGCATCCCGCTCGATCAGCTCGGCAGCGGCTGAGCATCGCGGAGCGGGGCCGGGATTCATCGGAATCCGCTGATCCAGCCGGCCCCGACGTTCATCGGTGCGGGTATGCCGTGGTCGCGCACGGCCTGCAGTCTCGTCCCGACGTCCCGCCGTGGGAGGCGGCCAGGCGGCGTCGGGCGAGAGCGCAATGGCGGAAAGGCAATGCAAGGGGTGGCGCCGCGCAGCGTCGGCGGGGGTGGGAGCGCTGGTGATGGCGGCCGCGGCTGCAGCGAGCACGCCGGCCCATGCCGAGCAGCGCAGCATGTATGCCGCGATGGCTTACAACAGCGGCATGCTGGGGGTGCGTCTCCTTCTGGACGATGACCGCCGCGGCGCCCGGCTGCTGGACCGCGCCGCGGTCAACGGCGATGCCGCCGCACAGTTCAACCTGGGCGTTGCCTATGCCCAGGGCCGCATGACCGGACAGCCCGACCCGCAGTCGGCACTGCTCTGGTACAGGCGCGCCGCGGAAGCGGGATATGCGCGCGCCGCCTACAACGCGGGCGCCATCTTCGCCAATGGCGATCTCGGTACTGTCGACATGGACCGCGCCGCGGTCTGGATGCGCACGGCGGCCGACCTGGAGCACGAAGGCGCCAGGCGCTGGCTGGAACGCGCCGAGGGCTATCGCTGCTACTGCTGATCGGGCGCGGCGCATGCCCGGTCGGAGCACGGGGTCGGCCGTGTCCGGTGGCCACGAGCCGCAGTGGACGCCGCAGGTGCGGTCGCGGACAGCGGTGGCGCGCCTCCCGGTGCGCGATCCCGTCCGGGAGCCGCCGAAGCCGCGGCCGGTGACGTGTCCCTGCGCTAGAAGGTATCTCCGGGAACGCGCACCCAGCCTTCCATCAGCACGCGCGCCGAGCGGCTCATGATGGCCTTGGTCGCACTCCACTGGCCGTCGATCTGCTTCGCCTCGGCACCGACGCGGAGCGTGCCGGAGGGATGGCCGAAGTGCACCGAGGTGCGCTCGCCGCCGCCGGCGGCCAGGTTGACCGTGGTCCCCGGAACCGCGGCGGCCGTGCCGATGGCCACGGCGGCGGTGCCCATCATGGCGTGGTGCAGCTTGCCCATGGACAGCGCGCGCACGTTGAGATCGATGTCACCGGCCGCGATCTGCTTGCCGCTGGAGGCCGTGTAGCCGGCCGGCGGCGCGACGAAGGCGACCTTCGGCGTGTGCTGGCGGTTGGCTGCTTCCTCGACCTTGTCGATCAGCCCCATGCGCACCGCGGCGTGGGCGCGGATGGTCTCGAACATCGCCAGCTGCTCGGCGTTCTCGTTGATTGCCGGCTGCAGCTCGGTGCCGGTATAGCCGATGGCGTCGGCGTCCACGAACACCGTTGGGATGCCGGCGTTGATCATGGTGGCGCGCAGCGTGCCGACGCCCGGCACCTCCAGATCGTCGATGACGTTGCCGGTGGGGAACATGGCGCCTTCGCCGTCGGCCGGGTCCATGAACTCGATGGCGACCTCGGCGGCGGGGAAGGTCACGCCGTCGAGTTCGAAGTCCCCGGTTTCCTGCACGGCGCCATCGGTGATCGGAATGTGCGCGACGATGGTCTTGGCGATGTTCGCCTGCCAGATGCGCACCGTGCAGTGCCCGTCGTCGGGGATGCGCGCGGCGTCGATGAGCCCGTTGTTGATGGCGAAGGCACCCACCGCCGCGGTCAGGTTGCCGCAGTTGCCACTCCAGTCGACGAAGGCCTTGTCGATGGAGACCTGGCCGAACAGGTAATCGACATCGTGATCCGGACTGTTGCTCTTCGACAGGATGACGGTCTTCGACGTCGACGAGGTCGCCCCGCCCATGCCGTCGATCTGCTTGGCGTAGGGGTCCGGGCTGCCGATGACGCGCAGCAGCAGCTTGTCGCGCGCCTCCCCGGGCACCTGCGCGGCTTCGGGCAGGTCCTGCAGCCGGAAGAACACGCCCTTGCTGGTGCCACCGCGCATGTAGGTGGCGGGAACGCGGATCTGCGGTGCGTGCGGCATGTCAGGCGGCCTGTTCGGATTCGAGGAAGTCCTGCGCGAAGCGCTGCAGCACGCCGCCGGCCTCGTAGATGTGCACTTCCTCCTGGGTGTCCAGACGGCACGTCACCGGCACTTCCAGCGCCTCGCCATTCTTGCGGTGAATGTGCAGCGTCAGCGTCGCGCGCGGTGCGGGGGTACCGGATACATCGAAGGTCTCGCTGCCGTCGATGCCCAGCGTCTTGCGCGTGGTGCCTTCCTGGAACTGCAGCGGCATCACGCCCATGCCGATGAGGTTGGTGCGGTGGATGCGCTCGAAGCCCTCGGCGACGATGGCCTCGACGCCGGCCAGGCGCACGCCCTTGGCGGCCCAGTCGCGCGAGGAGCCCTGGCCGTAGTCGGCGCCGGCGATGACGATGAGCGGCTGCTTGCGCTCCTGGTAGGCCTCGATGGCCTCCCACATGCGCATGACCTTGCCGTCCGGCTCGAGCCGCGTCAGCGAGCCCTGCTTGACCTCGCCGTCGACCACTGCCATCTCGTTGATCAGCTTGGGATTGGCGAGCGTGGCGCGCTGGGCGGTGAGGTGGTCGCCGCGGTGCGTGGCGTAGGAGTTGAAGTCCTCCTCCGGCAGGCCCATCTTCGCCAGGTACTCGCCGGCGGCGCTGTCCGGAAGGATGGCGTTGGACGGCGACAGGTGATCGGTGGTGATGTTGTCGCCCAGCACGGCCAGCGCACGCATGCCCTTGAGCGAGGGCGCGGTGGCCAGCTCGCCCTCCCAGTAGGGCGGGCGGCGGATGTAGGTGCTCTGCGGACGCCAGTCGTAGAGCGGGCTGATCTTGTCGCCGTCGACGATCTTGAAGTTGAACATCGGCTCGTAGACCGTGCGGAAGTGTTCCGGCTTCACCGCGCTCTTCACCATGGCGTCGATCTCGTCGTCGCTCGGCCAGATGTCCTTCAGCGTGACCGGATTGCCGTCGGCGTCATGGCCGAGCACGTCCTTCTCGATGTCGAAGCGCGTGGTGCCGGCGATGGCGTAGGCCACTACCAGCGGCGGCGAGGCCAGGAAGGCCTGCTTGGCATAGGGATGGATGCGGCCGTCGAAGTTGCGGTTGCCGGAGAGCACGGCCACCGAATACAGATCGCGGTCGATGATCTCCTGCTGGATGTCGGGGTCCAGCGCGCCGCTCATGCCGTTGCAGGTGGTGCAGGCGAAGGCGACGATGCCGAAGCCGAGCCGGTTCAGCTCGTCCTGCAGGCCGCACTCCTCCATGTACAGCTTCACCGCCTTGGAGCCCGGCGCGAAGGAGCTCTTCACCCAGGGCTTGCGGGTGAGCCCGCGCTGGTTGGCGTTGCGGGCCAGCAGGCCGGCGGCGATGACGTTGCGCGGGTTGGAGGTATTGGTGCAGCTGGTGATGGCGGCGATGATGACGGCGCCGTCCGGCATGCTGCCGTCCTCGGGCAGCTCGACCTTGCCGGAGATGCCGGCCTTGGCCAGGTCCGCGGTCGACACGCGCGCATGCGGCCGCGACGGGCCGGCGAGGTTGCGCGTGACGCTGGACAGGTCGAAGCGCAGCACGCGCTCGTACTCGGCGCTGGTCAGGTCATCGGCCCACAGGCCGGTGTGTCTGGCATAGCGCTCGACCAGATCGACCTGTTCCGGGGTGCGACCGGTCAGCTTGAGATAGTCGATGGTCTGCTCGTCGATGTAGAACATCGCAGCGGTGGCGCCGTATTCCGGCGTCATGTTGGAGATGGTGGCGCGGTCGCCCAGCGACAGGGCCGAGGCGCCCTCGCCGAAGAACTCCAGATAGGCCGACACGACCTTCTCGTTGCGCAGGAACTCGGTCAGGGCCAGTACGATGTCGGTGCTCGTCATGCCGGGAGCCGGCTTGCCGGTGAGCTCGACCCCGATGATGTCCGGCAGGCGCATGTAGGACGCGCGCCCCAGCATCACGCTCTCGGCCTCCAGGCCGCCGACGCCCACGGCGATGACGCCGAGGGCGTCCACGTGCGGGGTGTGGCTGTCGGTGCCGACCAGCGTGTCGGGGTAGGCCACGCCGTCCACTGCGTGCACGACGGGCGACATCCGCTCCAGGTTGATCTGGTGCATGATGCCGTTGCCCGGCGGCACCACGTCGACGTTCTCGAAGGCCTGCTTCGTCCAGTCGATGAAGTGGAAGCGGTCCTCGTTGCGGCGGTCTTCGACGGCGCGGTTCTTCTCGAAGGCGTCCTCCTCGAAGCCGGCGTGCTCCACGGCCAGCGAGTGGTCGACGATCAGCTGGGTCGGCACCACCGGGTTCACCTTGGCCGGATCGCCGCCGCGCTCCGCGATGGCGTCGCGCAGGCCGGCGAGGTCGACCAGCGCCGTCTGGCCGAGGATGTCGTGACAGACCACGCGCGCCGGAAACCAGGGGAAGTCGAGATCGCGCCGGCGCTCGATGAGCTGCTTCAGCGCGTCGGTCAGCATGGCCGGATCGCAGCGCCGCACGAGATTCTCCGCCAGCACGCGCGAGGTGTAGGGGAGGGTGTCGTACGCGCCCGGCTTGATGGCGTCGACGGCGGCGCGCGCGTCGAAGTAATCCAGATCGGTGCCGGGCAGTGCCTTGCGGTATTCGGTGTTCATGACCATTGCGATTCAGCGTTCCTCTATAGATGCCGTGCCGACCGGTCGTCAGCGCGGTGGCCTGCGGCGGCAGCCGCGGCGCGGTGAATGGGCGCAGGCACTGACGCTCGTCACTCGGAGAATGTGACGCGGGCGTACGGGCCGCATTCGGCGGGGCGCAATCTTGCCATTAAAACGCTCCGCGCCGGTAACCGCGCGGCATATG
This sequence comes from Algiphilus sp., assembly GCF_023145115.1. Lineage (NCBI taxonomy): Bacteria > Pseudomonadati > Pseudomonadota > Gammaproteobacteria > Nevskiales > Algiphilaceae > Algiphilus > Algiphilus sp. The sequence goes on along the minus strand of NZ_JAGLEJ010000020.1, from coordinate 156,154 downwards.
CGCGGTCGGCGATACCCCTGCTCAGCGCCTGCGGGGGCGCATCTGATAGGTGGCGCGGCTGTGTGCCACCGCCTCGCCGCGGGCGTCGGTCAGCGCTCCCCGCAACTCGAAGTCGGCGCGCCCCTCGGCGAGGGTCTCGGCCTCGATGCGCTGCGCCTCGGCCGGATCCAGGGCAAGCTCGACCGTGACATCGGTCTTCGCCGCCCGCTCGAAGCGGAGATCGAGCTCCGTGACAATGGGAATGAAGCGGCGCATGCCGAAGGTAGCCAGCATCAGCGGGCCGCCGGGAAACTCCGCAAGCGTGAACAGTGCCCCTGCATACATGGTGCCGATGTGATTGACGTTGCCGCGCAGCGGCATGCGGCAGACGACCCGACCCGGCTCCAGCGCGACAACCCGGACCCCGCTGCGCCGCACGAACGGGATCACCAGGCGGGAGAAATGCTTGAGCAGCAGCGGCTGCACCTTCTCGTCGACCGCCCGCTCGATATCCGCAACCGGCACACCCCAGTCACCGGCGCGCGCCACCGCCTGCTGCAGCCCCACCTGCAGTTGTTCCCGCATTGCCATTCCCTTCGATCTCCTTGCCGGCTCCGGGAGCCGTCATCCGTGCCATCGGTAGCGGTGCCGGCCCGGCGCCGGAAAGCCGTGCCGGACGGGCGCCGCATCGCCTCGAGCGACCATTATGCGCAACCCGGCCGACCCGGCAGCCGCCCGGATGAATGGTGCAGGGGGATCGCGCCCGTCTCCGGACGCCAACGATGCGGCGCCACCGCGAGTGAGGGGCAAACGTCGCGCGTGCCGGGAGCGGGCAATGCCGCGCGGCCTCTGCGGCACGCGAACCGGCTTCCGGAAGCGCGTGCGGCGAGGGCTTCGATAAGAGGTGGTAGCAAGGGCGGGGCTCGAACCCGCGACCTCGGCATTATGAGTGCCGCGCTCTAACCAGCTGAGCTACCTTGCCGAAGGGCCGCGATTCTAGCCAAACGTGGCGGCGGCCGCCAGTGGCGGCGGATGGATGGCGGGGCGCGGCACGCGGTGTGCATGACTGCGCAGGAATATCGGCGAATCCCTACACCGGGGAAGGGTTACTAGCGTTATCGTGGGCACCCCGTGGTAGGCTCTCAATCGACCGTTCAGTCGGAACCTTTCTCATTCGTGATCCCGAATAATCTCGTATACATCGTCATGGACAGCTGCCGTTTCGACAGCTGGCAGCGTGCAAGGACGCCGAGCATGGACCGGCTCGGCGAGGGGGCGCGGCGCTATTCGTATGCGTCGTGGACCTCACCTTCGCACTACACCTATCTGATGGGCATGATCCCGCACACGTCGCCGCGCGGTGTGTTCGCGTCCGAGGTCTACAAGAACGACTTCGCGCTGTGGGTCGATCGCCTGGGTATCGACGGTCTGTCCTTCAAGAGCTTCGTCCCGCAGCTGTCGCTGCCGCATGTGCTGCAGGAGCAGGGCTACCGGACGGTTGCCCGGGTGTCGCTGCCGGTGCTGAACCCGCAGTCGCACCTCAACCGGCACTTCGACGACTACAAGCTGATGGACGACCACAACGACTTCGCCGGCATGGTCGAGGGCATGGCCTTCGATGAGGACGAGCCGTCGTTCTACTTCTGCAATCTCGGGGAGACGCACTATCCCTACATGCTCGACGGCGACAGCCTGCCGCACATCTCGGGCGTGCACGGGGTGTTCAAGCGCATGGATGACGAGCTCGGCGCACAGGCCGACGACCGCTTCTTCGACGAGACGCAGATGCACGATCTGCACGCACAGCAGGTGAAGACGGTCGAGCACGTCGACGGTGTGCTCGATGCGCTGATCAGCAAGGCGCCGGTCAACACGCATTTCATCGTCACCGCCGATCACGGCGAGTGCTTCGGCGAGGGCGGTTATTTCGGGCACGGCCCGATCAATCACGAGAAGGTCATGGAAGTGCCCTTCCTAGAGGGCAAGAAGCGCTAGCACGGCGGGTCCGGCGGCGCGCGCGATATTGCATTTTCCGCCCGTATTCGACGGGGATGAGGTTAAGATCATGACGGAACGCAGCACGTTCGACGTCATTGCTTTGAATCCGGCGGGCTGGTCGCATCCCGGCGTGGCCGTTTCCGCAGCTCGCGCCGGCGCCGTCGGTGTCATCGATTGCGAGTTCGCCGGGGACGCCGCCCATGCCGCAGCCCTGTTCGCGCGGCTGGTGGCGGAGAGTGCCCACGGCGGCATCGGCATCAGGGCGGTGCCGGAGACGGCCGACCTCGCGCGGGACATGCTCGCCGCGGCGCCTGCCGACCGGCCCCTGACGATCATCGCCGGCGGACCCGGCGAGGACGCCGTGAAGCTGGCCCGCGCGCTGCGCAAGGCGCGCGGCGAGGGCAATCCCGGCGACCGGCTGCTGCTGGAGGTCACCCACGCCGACGTCAAGCTGGGGCAGCTCAAGCCCGACGGCCTGGTCGCCAAGGGTTTCGAGGCACCGGGCTGGGGCGGTGAGGATTCCAGCTACATCCTGGCGCAGAAGCTGCTGGCCCGGTCCAGCCTTCCGCTGCTGGTGCGCGGCGGCATCGGTCCCCATGCCGCGGCGGCCCTGCGCGCCGCCGGCGCCGCCGGCGTCGTGCTGGACGATCAGCTGCTGCTCTGCGACGAGGCGCCGCTGGAGACCGACCTCAAGAAGGAGATCGGCCGTCTCAACGGTTCCGAGAGCCGCAGCCTGGGTGAGCTGCTGCATGCCCCGTGCCGCGTCTACGCGCGACCGGGCAGCGAAACGATCGACAATGCGCAGAAGCTGCTGAATCAGGCCGAAGCCGACGATGCCGCTCCGGCGGCCTGGCGCAAGCAGCTCGCGCCGCTGGTCGGCTGGGACGACGGGCAGCTCCGCCCCATCGGGCAGGGCATCGGCGTGGCGGCTGCCATGGCGCAGCCGCGCGTGGCGCGCGTCATCAAGGCGATCCGCAAGCAGAGCTTCGCTTCGCTGCGCATCGCGGCGCAGCAGCGTCATCTGGACGAGGACGCACCGCTGGCGCAGTCGCACGGCACGCGCTATCCACTCGTGCAGGGTCCCATGACGCGGGTGTCGGACAGCGCGCAGTTCGCGGCGGATGTCGCGGGCGGCGGCGCTTTGCCGTTCCTGGCACTGGCCCTCATGCGCGGCGAGCAGGTCGACGAGCTGCTCGCCGAAACCGCCGAGAAGGCGGGCGATCTGCCGTGGGGCGTGGGCCTGCTCGGCTTCGTGCCGCAGGCGCTGCGCGACGAGCAGTGCGAGGCGGTCTGGAAGCACAAGCCGCCGTTCGCGCTGATCGCCGGCGGGCGGCCGGACCAGGCGGCGCAGTTCGAGTCGCGCGGCATTCCTGCCTATATCCATGTGCCGGCGCCGCAGCTGCTCAAGATGTACTACGAGCAGGGTGCGCGTCGCTTCGTCTTCGAGGGGCGCGAGTGCGGTGGCCACATCGGTCCCATCGCCAGCTTCCCGCTGTGGGAGCAGATGATCGCGGCGCTGCTGGAGGCGGTCAGCGAGAAGGACGCCCACGAGGTGCACGTGCTCTTCGCCGGCGGCATCTCGGACGATGTGTCCGGCGCCATGCTCTCGGCGCTGACGGCACCGCTCGCCGAGCGCGGCATCCGCGTCGGCGGCCTGATGGGCACGGCGTACCTGTTCACGAAGGAGATCGTCAGCAGCGGCGCGGTGGTGCAGGGCTTCCAGGACGAGGCGCTGGCCTGCCGGCACACCGCGAGCCTGGAGACGGGGCCGGGGCATGCCACGCGCTGCGTCGATACCGCCTTCGCGCGCGAGTTCCACGAGCGCCGGCGCGAGCTCATCCGTGCCGGCCAGCCGGCCGAGGAAATCCGCGATGCGCTCGAGGATCTGAACCTCGGCCGCCTGCGGCTGGCCTCCAAGGGCCGCACGCGCAACGACGCCGGCGAGATCGTCGAGATCGATGCCGAGCAGCAGAAGACCGACGGCATGTACATGATCGGCCAGGTCGCGACCATGCGTGATCGGGTCGTCTCCGTCGCCGATCTGCACGAGACGGTCAGTGCCGCGGGAACGCGGCGCCTGGTCGACCTCGAATCCGCGGTCGAGGCGCGCGTGCAGGCCGCGGCGCCGTCGGACGTGGCGGTGGTCGGCATCGGCATGGTCATGCCCAGCGCCGACGACGCCGACACCTTCTGGCACAACGTCATGCAGAAGGTCAGCGTGGTGCGCGAGGTGCCGCGCGAACGCTGGGACTGGCGCCTGTACTTCGATCCCGATCGCGAGGCGCGCGACAAGATCTACTCGAAGTGGGGCGGCTTCCTCGACGAGATCACCTTCGATCCGCTGCGCTTCGGCATTCCGCCGCGCTCGATGAAGTCGATCGACCCTATGCAGCTGCTGTCGCTGGAAGCGACCGCGCGTGCGCTGGCCGATGCCGGCCTCGACGAGGACTTCGATCGCGAGAACACCTCGGTGATCCTCGGCGCCGGCGGCGGCGTCGGCGACCTCGGCATGCAGTACGGCGTGCGTTCCGAGCTGCCGCGCTTCGTCGAGATTCCGGACGATGCGGTCTGGGAGCGCCTGCCCGAGTGGACCAACGAATCCTTCTCCGGCGCGCTGCAGAACGTCGCGGCCGGGCGTGTCGCCAACCGTCTGGATTTCGGCGGCCTGAACTTCACCATCGATGCCGCCTGCGGCTCCTCGCTGGCCGCGGTCACGCTGGCCACGCAGGAGCTGGAGACCGGGCGCTCCAGTGTCGCCATCGCCGGCGGCGTGGACACCGTGCAGGGGCCGCACGGCTTCCTGTGCTTCGCCAAGACGCAGGCGCTGTCGCCGCAGGGCAAGGCGCGCACCTTCGACAAGAACGCCGACGGCATCGTCATCTCCGAGGGCGTGGCGCTGGTCGTGCTCAAGCGCCTGGCCGACGCCGAGGCCGACGGCGACCGCATCTACGGCGTCATCAAGGCCGCCGCCGGCTCGTCCGACGGCAAGGCGCTGGGCATGACCGCGCCGCGGCCGGAAGGCCAGATGCGCGCCCTGGACCGGGTGTACGCCAAGGCCGGCTTCGGTCCGGGCTCGGTGGAGCTGGTCGAGGCGCACGGCACCGGCACACTGGTCGGCGACCGCGCCGAGGCCGAGACCATCACGCGCACCTGGGCCGACTACGGCGCGCCGCCCAAGAGCGTGGCGCTGGGCTCGATCAAGACCATCCTGGGGCACACCAAGTGCGCGGCCGGCGTCATCGGCCTCATCAAGGTCGCGCTGGCGCTGCACCACCGGGTGCTGCCCGCGCACGTCGGGGTCGAGGATCCCATCGACGCCATCGGCTCGCCCGACTCGCCGGCCTATCTGCTGGACAACCCGCGGCCGTGGCTCCGTCATCCGGACCATCCGCGCCGTGCGGGTGTCTCCGCCTTCGGATTCGGCGGCACCAACTTCCACGCCGTGCTCGAGGAGTACCGGGGCGGTTACGCCGTGCCGGAGCCGGCCGGCGCGCGGCAGTGGCCGTGGGAGCTGTTCCTGTTCCGGGCCGGCGATCGCGATGCGCTGCGCACCCAGGTCGAGAAGCTCGACAAGGCGCTGGCCGCCGGCGACGAGCTGCCCGTTTCCGAGATCGCGCACACCCTCGCCGCCGAGGCGGAGAAGGTGCGCGATGCCGCCTGTGCGGCGGCCTTCGCGGCCGACAGTCACGCCACCCTGCGCAAGCAGGTGGCCGGGCTGCGCGCGCATCTGGCCGAGGGCGCGGCGCTGCCGCCGGGCACGGTCTGCAATCTGGATCGCAAGCCGCGGCAGAAGATCGGCTTCGTGTTCCCGGGGCAGGGCGCCCAGTCCGTCGGCATGGGATGCGAGGCCGCGCTCTACATCGACGAGCTGCGCGACGCCGTGGAGCGCGCCGGCAGCGTGCTCGCCGACACCTTCGAGCGCCCGCTGGCCAAGCTGATGTGGCCCGAGGCCGCCTTCAGCGACGCCGAGCGCGATGCGCAGCAGAAGGCCATCACCAACACCCGCCACGCGCAGCCGGCCATCGGCACGCTGTCGCTCGGCTATCTCGACTTCCTGCGCCGGCTGGGCGTGACGCCGGCGGCCGTTGCCGGCCACAGCTACGGCGAGTACACCGCGCTGCACGCTGCCGGTGTCATCGATGCCGACGACTTCCTGCGCCTGTCCGCCGCGCGCGGTGCCGCGATGGCCGATGCCGCTGAGGGTGCCGACGGCGCCATGGCGGCCGTGCAGGCTTCGCGCGAGACGGTCGCGTCCCTGATCGAGGGCGGCGGCCGGGTCTGGATCGCCAATCACAATGCGCCCGAGCAGGTCGTGATCTCGGGCGAGGCGTCGGCGGTCGATGCCTGCATCGAGAAGGCCAAGGCGCGCGACATCCGTGCCACCCGGCTGCCGGTTTCCGGCGCCTTCCACACCGAGCTGGTCGGCAGTGCCCAGGGCCCGCTCAGCGCCGCCATCGACGCCGCACAGTTCGGTGCGCCGGCGTGCGCGCTCTACGGCAACAACGGGCAGGCCTATCCGGATGACGCCGGCGCCATCGTCGCGCAGCTGAAGGGCCATCTGCTGTCGCCGGTGGAGTTCGTCGGCGAGATCGAGGCGATGGCGGCCGATGGTGTCGACTGCTTCATCGAATGCGGCCCACGCGCCATCTGCGCCGGCATGATCCGCGCGACGTTGCCCGGCAGCGATGCCGCCGTGATCAGCATGGACGGTACCGGCGGCGGCCTGCGCGGTCTGCTCAACGCACTGGCCGAGATCACCTGTGCGGGTGTCGATGTTCCGGTCAGTGCGCTCTACGAGAAGCGCGGCATCGCCAGGCATACGCTCGCACAGCTGCCGGCACTGCTGACGCCGCCGCAGCTGGCGCCGACCACCTTCTTCCTCTCCGGTGGCTGCGCGCGTCCGATGAACGACGAGCAGCGCCGCGCCAACACGCTGCCGGCGCTGCTGCTGGAGGACAAGGAGGCCGCGCTGGAGCGCGCCGCCGCCGAACGCCAGAGCCAGGCCGCGCCCGCGGCCCCTGCGCAACCCGAAAGCGCTCCGGCAGCCGCGCAGGCTCCGGCAATGCCGCAGCCGCAGGCTGCCGCCGCGCCGGTCACCAGCCAGTTCGGTCAGGAGGCGCTGGTCGCCTATCAGCAGACCATGCAGCAGTTCCTGGCGCTGCAGGAGCAGGTGATGACCCGGGCACTGTCGGGTCAGCCGGCGGCGACGTCCGGCCTGCCCGCGCAGATGCCGGCCATGCCGCAGCCGCAGGCGCCCGCCATGGCGCCGCCGCAGCAGGCGGTCCCGCCGCAGGCGGCGCCCGCGATGCCCGCCGCCGATGCCGCGCAGTCCGCGCCGACGGCGCCCGCACCGGTCGCGGCCGCGCCGGCGGCACCGGCCTTCGACGCGAAGGCAGCGCTGCTGGCGCTGGTCGCCGACCGCACCGGTTATCCGGAAGAGATGATCGATCCGGAGGCCGATCTGGAAGCGGACCTGGGTGTCGATTCGATCAAGCGGGTCGAGATCGTGGGCGCCTTCGCCAAGGAGGCACCGCAGGCCATTCATGACGCCATGCAGGCGGACATGGAACGCTTCACGCGTGCCAAGTCGCTGCAGGCGGTGCTCGACGCGCTGCCCGAGATCGCTGCCGCACCGGCAGCTGCGGTTACGGCAGCGCCGTCGGCTGCCGTTTCGGCGGCGCCGGCCTTCGATGCGAAGGCGGCGCTGCTGGCGCTGGTCGCCGACCGCACCGGCTATCCGGAGGAAATGATCGATCCCGAGGCCGATCTGGAAGCGGATCTGGGTGTGGACTCGATCAAGCGGGTCGAGATCGTGGGTGCCTTCGCCAAGGAGGCACCGCAGGCCATCCACGACGCCATGCAGGCGGACATGGAACGTTTCACGCGGGCCAAGTCGCTGCAGGCGGTGCTCGATGCGCTGCCGGCGATGGAGGCGGCCGCGCCCGCGGCGCCGGCCGGTGCCGCCGTCGCGGTCGATACCGCGGCTGCCGCCGACTTCGACGGCAAGGCCGCGCTGCTCGCCCTGGTGGCCGACCGGACCGGTTATCCGGAAGAGATGATCGACCCTGAAGCCGATCTCGAGGCCGACCTCGGCATCGACTCGATCAAGCGCGTCGAGATCATCGGCGCCTTCGCCAAGCAGGCACCGGCGGCGATCCACGACGCCATGCAGGCGGACATGGAGCGCTACACCCGCGCCAAGTCGCTGCAGGCGGTGCTCGATGCATTGGCCGAGGTGCCCAGCGGGGCGGCGCCGGCTGCCGCGCCCGTCGCGGCCGCTGCACCGGCCGCCGCGAGCGCGCCCGCGGATGCCGAAAGCGACGGGCCGCTCGGGCGCTACGTCATCCGGCCGCGCGAGATCGCGCCGGTCGGCGAGCGTGCAACGCTGTCGGGCACGGTGCTCGTGCTCGGCGAGGACGAAGGCGGTGCGCATGCCGCTGCGCTGCGCGCGGAGCTCGACAAGGCCGGCCTCGTCGCCGTGTTCTCGACGGCCGGGGACGAAGCGGGCATTCGCGACGTCGTGGCGGGCATCGACGGCCCGGTCGCCGGCGTCATCCTGCTGCACGGGCTGCGCACGGCAGACACGGACGATCTCGTCGCGCAGCTCGCTGCCGGCCGGCCGGCCGTGACGGCCACCTTCGCCTGCCTGCGCGCCTTCGGCGAAGCGGCATCCGGTCTGCGACTGGTGGTCGCCACGCGTCTCGGCGGCACGCTGGGGCGCGATGCCTTCTCCGACGGTCCGGCGGTCGCCGGCGGCGTCGTGGGGCTGCTCAACTGCGCCCGCCGCGAGCTGCCCGATGCCCATCTGATGCCGGTGGACTTCAACGGCCAGACGCCGGAGAGCGTCGCGCGGCTGCTGCTCGACGAGCTCGCCAGCACCGAGGCGCTGCCGGAAGTGGGCTATGTCGGTGATGCGCGCTACACCTCGGCCACGGTGGCCGAGCCGCTGCAGGACACGCGCTTCGCGCCGCATCTGGAGCCGCAGGGCGACTGGGTGGTGCTGGCCACCGGCGGCGCCCGCGGCATCACGGCCAGCATCCTGCGCGAGATCGCGCAGCCCGGCATGACCATGGTGCTGGCCGGCCGCAGCGCGCTGCCGGAGGCCGAGGCCGACGATCTGGCGGCGGCGTCCGACGAGGCCGCGCTCAAGAAGGTGATGGTCGAGCGTGCCAAGGCGCAGGGCGAGAAGCCCAAGCCGGCCGAGATCGACCGTGCCGTTGCACGCGTGCTCGCCGACCGCGAGATCCGTGCCGCGGTGGCCGGTCTCGAGGCGGCGGGCGTGACCGTCGACTACCGTGCCGTGGACGTGCGCGACGCCGACGCGGTCGCGGCGCTGGTCGGCGAGATCTACGCCACCCATGGTCGCCTCGACGCGGTTGTTCACGGCGCCGGGGTCATCGAGGACAAGCTGCTCGCCGACAAGACCGAGGAATCCTTCGCGCGCGTGTTCGCGACCAAGGTGGACTCCGCCGTCGCGCTGGTGCGCGCGGTCGATCCCGAATCCCTCAAGCTGATGGTGATGTTCACCTCGGTAGCCGGACGCTACGGCAACCGCGGGCAGGCCGACTATGCGGCCGCCAACGAGGCACTCAACCGCATCGCCTGGCAGCTGTCGCGGCAGTGGAGCCAGGTCCGCGTGGTCTCGCTGAACTGGGGACCGTGGGACGCGGGCATGGCCACCGACGCCGTCAAGCAAGCCTTCCGGAGTCAGGGAATCATTCCGATTCCGCTCGCCGACGGCTGCCGCTACTTCCTGCAGGAGATCGCCTACGGGCCGCGCCACGAGGTCGAGATCGTCGTCGGCGACGGTCCCTGGCAGCAGGGCGAGGGCGGCGCACCCGCCGCGGCCCGGCCGCTGGGCGCGCTGCCCATGGTGCGCTCGGAGCTGAAGATGGGCGCCGGCGGCGCGCTCGAGCTGGATCAGGCGATCTCGCTGCAGAGCGATCCGTGGCTGGTGGACCACCAGCTCGACGATACCGGCGTGGTGCCGGCGACCATGGCGGTCGAGTGGATGGCCGAGGTCGCGGAGGCGGGCTGGCCGGGCTGGCGCGTCGCCGAGATCAACGACGTCCGCGTGCTGGCCGGTATCCGGCTGCTGGACTGCGAGCCGCGCCAGCTGCGCGTGCGGGCGCGGGCATCGAGCCATTCCGACGCGGCGTCGCAGGTCCTGAAGCTGGAGATCGTCGATACCGGCAACAAGAACCGGGTCTGCTACCGCGCGTCGCTGCGCATTGTCGAGCGGCTGCCGGATGCCGAAGCGGCGCCGGCAGTGGCCGACCTCGGCGAGGTCAAGCTGCTGCCCGCGCCGGAGGCCTACGACCGGCATCTGATCCACGGGCCGCGCTTCCATCTGCTGCAGGATGCGCTGCGCATCTCGGATGTCGGCATCGATGCGCCGGTTGGGGTGAGCACCCCGCGCGGTCTGGACATCGCCGGCGACGAGTGGGTGCTGGATCCGGTGCTGATGGACTGCGTCGCGCAGCTCGCCTGGCTGTGGTCGCGTCACCGCTTCGATACCTCGGCGCTGCCCTCGGCCTTTGCCAGCATCCGCCGCTATGGCGCACCCGCCGCGCCGCAGCAGCTGCGCCTGGTGTGGCGCGCGCGGAGCGACTCCACCGCCGAGTACACGCACTACGATGCCTGGGTGATCGACGAGCAGGATCGCGTGCGGCTGGTCTTCGAGGACGCCGAAAGCACGGGCTCGAAGGCGCTCGGCCGCATGGTGAGCGGCTGACCGATGGCCGCAACGCCCGCCGACATCGCGATTGTCGGCGTCGCCGGGTGCTACCCCGGCGCCGCCGACGCGCGCGCGTTCTGGCGCAACATCCTGGACAAGGTCGACGCCGTCGGGCCGGCGGATGCTGACTGGACCGGCCCCTACCTGGATCCGGACAGCGGCGACAGCGACCGCATCTACACCAACCAGGGCGGATTCCTGCGCGATCTCGCGACCTTCAATCCGGCCGACTTCGGGATCATGCCGTCGTCCATCGACGGCGGCGAGCCCGATCACTATCTGGCCCTGAAGCTGGCGCAGGATGCGCTGACCGATGCCGGCTACCGGCGCGGCGGCTACGAGCCGGAGCGCGCCGGCGTCATCCTGGGGCGCGGCACCTACATCAACCGCGGCTACACCACCGTCATGCAGCACGGCATGGCGATCGACCAGACGCTGGAGGCACTGAAGACGGCGCGGCCGGATCTCACCGCCGCGGATCTGCAGGCGCTGCGGCGCTCGCTGCGCGCGCAGCTGCCCGCCTTCAACGCCGAGATGGCGCCGGGCGTCATCCCCAACGTCACCACCGGGATCATCGCCAACCGGCTCGACCTGATGGGGCCGAACTACATCATCGACGCGGCCTGCGCCTCGTCGCTGATCGCCGTCGAGCTCGCCGTGCGCGAGCTGCATTCGGGGCGCTGCGACATGGTGCTGGCCGGCGGCGTGCAGGCGCACACCGCGCCGCAGCTGTTCATGGTGTTCTGCCAGCTCAACGCGCTGTCGCGCGGCCGCATCCGCCCGTTCTCGACCGAGGGCGGTGGCACGCTGCTGGGCGAGGGCGCCGGCATGCTGGTGCTCAAGCGGCTGGCCGACGCCGAGGCCGCCGGCGACCGCATCTATGCCGTCATCAAGGGGCTCGGAACCTCCAGCGACGGTCGCGCGCGCGGCCTGCTCGCGCCGCGGCCCGAGGGCGAGGTGCTGGCGCTGCGCCGCGCCTACGAGGCGGCCGGCGTCGACCCGGCGTCCGTGGGGCTGATCGAGGCGCACGGTACCGGCATCCCGATGGGCGACAAGACCGAGGTCGAGTCGCTGGCCGAGGTCTTCGGTGCGCGCGAGGGCCACGCGCCGCGCGTCGCGCTGGGCTCGGTGAAGTCCAACATCTCGCACTGCATCCCGGCGGCGGGCAGCGCCTCGCTGATCAAGAGCGCTCTGGCGCTGCACCACAAGGTGCTGCCGCCCATGCTCTGCGACGAGGTCGATCCGAAGCTGCAGATCGAGCGCACGCCGTTCTACATCAACACCGAGACGCGTCCCTGGGTGCACGGCGGCAGCGCGCCGCGCCGCGCCGGCGTCAACGCCTTCGGCTTCGGCGGCATCAACGCGCATGCCGTGCTCGAGGAGTACCGCCCGTCGCGTGCGGAGGCGCAGATCTCGGTGTCGCCGCAGTGGGAGATGCCGTCCGAGGAGCTGCTGCTGTTCGCTGCCGCCGGTCACGATGCGCTGCTGCAAGCCGTCGATGACACGGTGGCACGCCTGCGCGCCGAGCCCGGCGTCTCGCTGGCCTGCGTGGCGCGGGCGCTGGCGCAGCGCGCTGGCGCGGCCACCGACGCCGAGGCGGGCCGCCATCGTCTGGCGATCGTGGCCGCGGACGTCGACGCCGCCCTCGGCCAGCTCGGCAAGGCGCGCGAGCGGCTGGCCGACGGCAAGGGCAGCTTCCATACCCGCAACGGCCAGATGTGCGCCGGCGACCAGCCGCCCGCGGGCAAGCTCGCCTTCGTCTTCCCGGGCGAGGGCGCGCAGTACGCCGGCATGCTGGGCGACCTCGTGGTGGCCTGGCCGCAGGTCCGGGAGTGGCTCGACTTCCTCGACCGCATCTTCGCCGAGGGCCGCGACTACCGGCCCAGCGACGCCATGATGCCGCCGCCGACCGGCCTGAGCGCCGAGCAGCGCGAGGCGCTGGACACCGCGCTCTACGACATGGACCTGGGGTCCGAGTCGGTCTTCGCCAGCAGCCAGGCCTTCGCGGGACTGCTCGCGGGGCTGGGCATCCGGGCCGACATGATGGTGGGTCATTCCACCGGCGAGAACAGCGCGCTGGTGGCCTCCGGTGTCATCCGGCCCGAGGACCGCGAGGCGCTCGCCGGCATGGCCTTCGAGCTCAACCGCGTGTACCGGCGTGTCGAGGGCGAGGGCAAGGTGCGCCACGGCAGCCTGCTGACCGTCGGCGCGCTGGGGCAGGATGAGCGCAACGCCGCCATCGCCGAGCTGTCCGACCGGCTCTGGCTGGCGATGGACAACTGCCCGAACCAGGCGGTGCTGTTCGGCGACAAGGCCGATATCGAGCAGGCCCACGCGGCACTGACCGCGGCCGGCGGCATCTGCTCGGAGCTGCCCTTCGGCCGCGCGTACCACACGCCGCTGTTCGCGCCGGTGGCGGAAGCCTTCGTCGACTACTACGCGAGCATCGACGTGACCGCGCCCGAGACGCCGCTCTACAGCTGTGCCAGCGCGGCGCGCTTCCCGGCCGAAGCGGACGCCATCCGCGCGCTCGCCTGCGGCCAGTGGACCGCCCCCGTGCGCTTCGTCGACACGGTGCGCCAGCTCTACGCCGACGGCGCGCGCACCTTCCTCGAAGTCGGGCCCAGCGCCAATCTCACCGGCTTCGTCGGCGACATCCTGCGCGAGCACAGGGACGCCGTGGCGCTGTCGTGCAACAGTCGCCGGCAGCCCGACAATCGCCACTTCCTCAGCACGCTGGCCCGGCTGTGGAGCCTCGGGCACACGCTGCGACCGGAGGCCCTGTTCGCGCATCGCGGACTGCCGGAGATCGATCTGGATGCCGCGCCCGAGGCCGCGAAGCCGGGACCGACGCTGAACCTGTCGATGCCGTTGCTGCGCTTCACGGCGGACATGCTGCCGGCTATGCCCGAGCCCGAACCGGCGCCGGCACCGGCGCCTGCGCCGGCACCCGCGGCACCGGATACGACAGCCGCGGCCGCGCCGGCGTCGCCGGCCGGAACGCCGGCACCCGCAGCATCGCCGGCACCGCCACCGGCCGCGCCGGAGGATCCGCGCACGGCGTGGATCCAGAGCCACTTCGCGCTCATGCAGCAGTTCCTCGAGAATCAGCAGCGCGTGCTGGCGGTCGCAGCCGGCGGCGCGCCCGCGGGCACGGCTGCGCCGGCCACCGCCGCGGCGCAGCCCGCGACGCCGGCCGCTGCAGACCGCCCGGACCCCTTCCCGCTGCTGGGCGAGGTCGTCGAGGAGAGCGCCGAGCAGCTCGTCATCCGGCGCGTCTGCACGATGGCGAAGGATCCGTACCTGGCCGACCACACGCTGGGCGGGCAGCCTTCGCTGCACGACGGGACGCTGCTGCCGCTGCCCATCGTGCCGTTCACGTTCTCCATGGAGACGCTCGCCGAGGCCGCCAAGCGCATGGCCGGCGAGGGCGCGCGCTTCGTCGGCATCGACAACGCCCGCGGCAGCCGATGGCTGGCGCTGGAAGGCGAGTCGCTGGCGCTGCGCATCGTGGTGACGCCGGGCACCGAAGCCGGCACCTACTCGGGGCGCATCTTCGCGGAGATTCCGGGAGCGCGCATGGACGGCGGCATGCTGGTGTTCGAGGGCATCGTCCGCTTCGCCGAAGCGCTGCCGGCCGCGCCGGAGCCGATCGCCTGGACCTCGGGCGAGGGGCGCGCCGCGGTCAACAATCCGGACGGCGAGCTCTACGACCGCGGCATGTTCCACGGTCCGCGCCTGCAGGGCGTCCGGCGCCTGCTGCGCTGGTCGGACGAGGCCATCGAGGCCGAGATGGAAGTGCTGCCCGCGCACGATTATTTCGCGCATACCACGCGGCCGGAGTTCCAGTTCGACGCCGCGCTGCTCGACGCCGCCGGTCAGCTCGCGGGCTTCTGGATCAGCGAGAAGTTCGGCTGGAAGCACAACGTGTTCCCGTTCCGGGTCGGCTGCTTCCGCGTCCATGCACCGACGCCGCCTGCCGGGACCCGCCTGATCGGGCGCGCGACCATGCGCATGAGCAGCGAGTCCACGCTGGAGGCCGAGGTCGACATCATCCTGCCCGACGGCACGCTGCTGGCGCGGGCCACCGGCTGGGAGGATCGCGAGTTCGAGGTGCCGGACCGGCTCTACCAGTACCGACTGAAGCCGACCGAGCGCTTCCTGTCGTTACCGGCCGTCATGCCCTTGCCCGAGGGCTGGTTCGCGCGCCACGTGCCGGCGTTCCCGGAGCATTTCCTGGACGGTGGCGGCGGCATCTGGAAGCACGGCCTGGCGCACATGGCGATGAACGAGACCGAGCGCGCCCAGTTCTATGCGCTCCCGGCCTCGGGCAAGCGGCGCGAGGAGTGGGTGCTCGGGCGCTTCGCGGCCAAGGAGGCCGCGCGCGACTGGATCGCCGCGCACTACGGCCTGCAGCTCGCCAATGCCGATATCGAGGTCACCACCGACGAGGCGGGCGCGCCGTCGCTGCGCTGCCCGCTGGTGGGCGACCGTCCGCTGCCGTCGATCAGCCTGGCGCATTCGCGCGGGCATGCGGTGGCCTGCGCGGTGCCGCCCGGACTGACGGTCGGCATCGACTACCAGGGCCTGGAGCGCGTGCGCTTCGAGGATGTCGTCTCCGGCGCGCTCGCGCCCGCCGAGCAGGCGCTGCTGCCGGCGTCCTCGCCACAGCGTGACGCCGCCGTGGTAGCGTTCTGGGTCGCCAAGGAGGCAACGGCGAAGGCTCGCCGGACCGGGCTGGAAGGCACGCCGCTCGACTGGCACGTGATCGGCGCCACGCTCGACGAGCGCGGCAATGGCACGGTCCGGGTGGAACATCACGGGCAGCAGACGGCCGTGCTCGTCGTGCGCGTATCGGACACCGCCATCATGGCGGTGGCCGCGGATGCGGCCCGGCCGGCCGCCGCGCCGCTGCTCGGAGCGGTGGCGCCGGCGAGTGGCGAAACGGCCGCAACCTTGCATTAGTCAACCACGTACGTCTCATTCTCAGCCCCCGCGGAAGGCAGGCATGTCCAAGACTTCGACGTTGTTCATCGGCCTCGACGGTTGCACCTACACCGTTCTCGACCATCTGGTCAGCGACATCCCCGGCACCGGGGTGGTGATGCCCTTCATGAAGAAGCTCATGGACGAGGGTGCGCGCGCGAAGCTGCGCAGCACGCCCAATCCACTGACACCGCCGGCCTGGACCTCGGTGCAGACCGGGCGCGGACCCGGCGTGCACGGCGTGTTCGATTTCATCCGCTCCGAGGACAAGGGCGGCGAGGTCTACTGGACGCTGTACGACAGCCGCGACATCGACGCCGAGACCATCTGGGCGCTGGCCTCGCGCCAGGGCAAGACGGTGGCCGCGCTCAACTTCCCGCTCACCGCGCCGCCGCCGGACGGCGTCAACGGCTGCACGGTGCCCGGCTTCATCCCGGCCAAGCACCTGCGCCGCAACACGCATCCGCGCGAGCTGTTCGAGCGCATGAAGCAGGAGATTCCCGGCTTCGACCCGAAGGAGCTGGCGTGGGACTTCGAGGCCGAGAAGCAGGCCATGGAGGCCCTCGACGAGGATGACACCGAGGCCTGGGTGCGCTACCACCTGCCGCGCGAGGAGCAGTGGTACAAGGTCGCCGACTACGTCCTGCGCAACGAGCAGCCGGACCTGATGGCGATCATGTTCGACGGCGTCGACAAGATCCAGCACCAGGCCTGGGAGTTCCTCGATCCGGCGCTGCTGCCCGAGGAGCCAACGGCCTGGCAGGCGCGCATGCGCGACGTCTGCGTCGAGTACTTCCGCAAGCTCGACGGCTTCATCCAGTCGCTGGTGGAGACCGCCGGCCCCGACGTGCAGGTCTACTTCGCGTCCGACCACGGCTTCACGGCGACCACCGAGGTACTGCGCATCAACACTTGGCTGGGCGAGAAGGGCTACCTGACCTGGGCCAAGTCGGATGACTCGCCGCAGGCCATGCGGCGCGAGGCTTCCGATTTCGCCAACCTCGACTGGGACAAGACCGTTGCCTACTGCCGGACGCCGTCGTCCAACGGCATCCACATCCGCGTGGCGCGCAACCCCGGCGAGGCCGGCATAGCGCCCGAGGAGTACGAGCGCTTCCGCGACAAGCTGATCGAGGATCTCGAGAGCATCCGCAACGACGACGGCGAGCAGGTGGTCACCGATGTCCTCAAGCGCGAGGAATGGTTCCCCGGCGCCCACATGGACAAGGCCGCGGACCTGACCCTGGTGCTGCGCGATCACGGCTTCGTGTCGATCCGCAACTACTCGCCGGTGGTCGTGCCGCGCGAGCGTCCGCAGGGCACGCATCATCCGGACGGCATCTTCATGGCGTGGGGCCAGGGCATCAAGGCCGCCGGCATGACTCCGCGCCGCCGCATCGTCGACGTGCCCGCCACGCTGCTGTACAGCATGGGGCTCTCCGTGCCCGAGGACGTCGAGGGCAAGGTGCCGAAGCCGTTCTTCGACGGTGCATGGCTGGAGTCGCATCCGGTTACCATCGGCGCCGCGACCCTGGCCTCCTCGGGACAGCGCGAGATCGAGGAGATGGACGACAACGAGAAGCAGCAGATCATCGAGCAGCTGCAGATGCTCGGCTACATGGAGTAAGGACGCGTCATGAGTACCGCCACCGACACCAGCATTCCGCCGGAAGCCATCCTGGCGCGACTCAAGGACGTGCTCGAGGACTTCATCGAGGACTGGGACACCGAGCTGGACGCTCCCATCGGGCGCGAGACCATGCTGCTCGGCGACCTCGAGTTCGAGTCCATCGACATCATCCAGCTTGTCGTCGCCATCGAGGAGGCCTTCGGCAAGCGCAAGCTGCCCTTCGAGCAGCTGCTCATGAAGGACGGGCGCTACGTCGACGACCTCTCGGTCGGCCAGATCGCGGACTTCCTGCACCAGCAGTTTTCATGAGCTTCCTGCAGGCCGGCGACGCCCGGCTTGCCTGGCAGCAGATGGGCGAGGGGCCGGACGTCGTGCTGGTGCACGGCCTCGCCACCAACCGTGCGTTCTGGTATGCCTCGCTGGCGCAGTCGCTGCGCGATCGCTATCGCGTGACGCTCTTCGACCTGCGCGGTCACGGCTACTCCAGCCGCCCCGCGAGCGGCTACAGCGCCACGGCCATGGCGGCGGATCTGGCCGCGCTGGTGGACGGTCTGGCGCTCGCGCCGGCGGCCGTGATCGCCCACAGCTACGGCGGTGCGGTGGCGCTCGAGTACGCGCTGTCCGCGCCCGACGCGGTGCGCGGACTCGTGCTGATGGATGCACGCATCAACACGCTGCAGCCGCGCCAGTGGCTCAGCGACGGCGGCAAGCTCAGCGCCTTCGACAAGGAGATGGCCGCCGCCGACGGACGCGACTGGGAGTCCGAGCCGCAGCTGGGGCTGACCTTCCTGGAGTCGATGGCACGGCTGCGCGTGGAAGGCTACGAGCCGCAGAACCGCGACATCTTCACGCCCTTCGGTCAGGGCAAGAGCGGCCTGCGCGGCGCGCGCGCCTTCTGTCGCCTGATGGACGAGACCACGATGCGCGAGGACGCCCTGGTCCCGGGCGCGGACCGCGACGCCATCGCCGGATTGCGGATGCCGCTGCAGCTGCTCTACGGCGGCAATTCGCACAATCTGCCGAGTGGCGACGCGCTGGCGGAGTGCGTGCCGCAGTCCGAGTACCACCGGCTGCCCAATGTCGGCCACTTCTTCCCGCTGAGCCATCCGGAGATGGTGACGCCGCTGGTGAGGGCCTTCCTCGAGCCGCTCGACGGTGCCGCGGCGTCGGTCTAGGCCGCGGCGTCGTAGAGCGGCTCGTCGACCCGCTCGATCCGGAAACGACCGCCGTCGAGCGGGGTCACGCGATAGGCGTCGGGCTGCAGTGTCGCCAGTCGACCATCCGCGGCGGCCTCCTCGAAGTAGGCCAGCGTGTGCTCGACCCGCGAGAAGTCGACGCGATGCTTGTGGGGGGCGAGGTCGTAGCGCCACCATTCCAGTTTCATCATGCGCTCGACGATGTTCTCGCTGAAGCGCAGGCGTCGCACGCAGGCCGGTGACCCGAAGACGATGCTGTAGGGCGGCACGTCGCGCGTCACGACGGCACGTGCGCCCACTACCGCGCCGTCGCCGATGGTCACGCCGCGGCTGACGAAGGCGCCGGCGCCGATGTAGGCCTCGTGGCCGATGGTGGTCACGCTCGGCACGCCCGCCGCGTAGTGCACGGCCTCGCTGCCGTCGGGTGCGAGGCGCTCGAACTCCGGCTGCTCGTACATGCTGGGCAGCTCGTTGGGACGGGTGAAGGCGAAGGGGTGGTTGCTGAACCAGTCCTGGGGGTGCTCGGGCGGCCCCAGGATCACCGACTCGCCGATCTGGCCGTAGCGGCCGACACGGCACCGGTACATACTGGTGGTCATCAGGCCGTTCACCAGCGTGAACGCGCCCACCGCACAATCCTTGACGCGACGCGGGTCGAAGATGAACGCTGGCCGCTCGTACAGCAGGGCGCCCTTGATGGTCCTGCCTTCCACGACGCTCAGGCCATGACGCTTGAGCGCATCCGGTCCGCCGATTTCCATTCCGACCCCTGTCCGACTGGCGTCCCCGTTGTGTGTCGCGTATTTCTTTTTATGGGCCATAAGTTAGCCGCCGTCCGGCGTGCGACTAATGGCGAAACGGCGCGACCTTTGTAGGGAATTATCAATTACGCATGCGTAATGCGCGGTCCTCACGCATCAAGGGGCCCATCTGCCGCGCAAACGTGGTGGCGGATGGCGAGGGGACGACGGGTTCAGCTGGACGACAGGGTGCGATGCCGCATCATGTGACTGATCGACTGCGGAATCGGGCACCCGCAGGTCGCTACGGTATGCCCCGCCCTCGGACCTTCGTGATGCTGGTAGGCTCCGGGGGCATTGATCGGCCTGGAGGCTGCTGCATGACCACCACGCGTACCAAGCTTGCCGGATTCGGATCCCTTCTCTGCGCGGCGCTGCTGGTCGGAGCATGTGCGATGAACAGCGCCCCTGCGCGCGCCGCCGACGCCTGCGCGGAACGCGGCAGCGCCACCGAAGGTTCGCTGAAGCACGGCGGACGCGATCGCACCTATCGGCTGTTCGTGCCTTCCGGCGGTGGCAGCGAGCTGCCGCTGGTGGTCGCCATGCACGGTGGCTGGGGCACCGGCGAGAGAATGGCGGAGCAGACCGGTCTCGACCGTGCCGCGAGCAAGCACGGATTCGCGGTGGTCTATCCCGACGGCGTATGGCGGTCCTGGAATGCCGGAAGCTGCTGCGGCAAGGCGGCATCCGGCAAGGTCGACGACGTCGGCTTCATCCGCTCGCTGGTCAAGGAGCTCGGCGGCTCCTCGTGCATCGACGATTCGCGCGTCTACGGCACCGGGTTCTCCAACGGCGCCATGCTGACCAATCGCATCGCGTGCGAGGCACCGGATCTGTTCAACGCCATCGCGCCGGTTTCCGGTGGGCCGATGAGGGACAACTGCCCCGAGAAGCCGGGCGTGCCCGCGCTGCTGATGGTCGGTCGCGAGGACGAGCGCATCCCCTGGAACGGCGGGGTGTTCGACGAGACCTACCGCCCGTCGATCGCGGAGCAGGTCAAGGTGCTGGCCAAGCGCAATCGCTGCGAAGACGCCCAGGCCAAGGTCGCTGGTACCTCCGATCTGTGCGAGCGCCGGTCCAGCTGCGCCGGCGGCACCGTGCGCTGGTGCATCATCGACGGCGTCGGCCACCAGTGGCCGGGCGGGCAGACCATCCTCAAGCTGATGCTCGGTCCCAACCGCGATGTCCTGGACGCATCCGACACTATCCTCCGCTTCTTCAAGGAAGCTGACTGAGGTGCGGCGCGCGGGCCGCGCCTGCGCCTAGTGTAACGTCCCAGAAGAAACTTCTCTTCCATTTCGCGGTCTAAGGGGCATCCTTTGGCGGATTGGGAGTGCGGGATGGCGAGAGCGAGAAGGTCGCTGGACATCACGGGCGAGGAGCGCGAGCAACTGGACGCGATTGCGGCGTCACGCAGTTTGCCGGCGGCGCTGGTCCGTCGGGCAAAGATTGTGCTGTTGACCGAAGACGGGTTGAGCGATCGCGAGGCGGCGCGGCATCTGGATATTTCGCAGCCGACCGTGAGTCTTTGGCGACGTCGGTTTCGCACGGGCCGGATTGCCGGCCTGCATGATGAGATGAAACCGGGGCGACCGCGTACCCAAGACGATGATCAAGTCGCGCAGTTGCTCAACACCGTTCTGTCGACGCAGCCTGACGCGGGCACGCACTGGAGCGTACGCACGCTGGCGGATTCCACCGGCATGAGCAAGAGCACCGTGCAACGCTACTTGGCGCTGTTCGGTGTGCAACCCCACCGCTCCCAGTCATTCAAGCTGTCGAACGACCCCTTCTTCATCGAGAAGGTGCGTGACATCGTCGGCTTGTACCTGGATCCGCCGCACAACGCCATGGTCTTGTGTGTCGATGAGAAGAGCCAGTGCCAGGCGCTGGAGCGGACTCAGCCGGTACTTCCTCTGGGCCTGGGGTATGTCGAGGGCGTTACTCACGACTACGTTCGCCACGGGACGACAACCCTCTTCGCGGCGCTTGATGTGGCCACCGGCGAAGTCATGACGCAATGCAAGAAGCGCCACCGACATCAGGAATACCTGTCGTTCTTGCGGCACATCGATCAGAACGTCCCCGCCAACCTGGATATTCATCTCGTCGTCGATAACTACGCAACCCACAAGCACCCGAAGGTCAGGGCCTGGCTGGCCAAGCGCCCGCGTTACCACGTTCATTACACCCCCACCTATGCGTCCTGGCTCAACCAGGTCGAACGCTGGTTTGGGCTGATCACGCAGAAGGCCATTTGCCGCGGATCCTTCAAAAGCGTTCCAGATCTGGTCAAGCGCATTGAGAGGTACGTCGAGCACTACAACACCAACGCGCGCCCTTTCGTTTGGACCGCAACGGCGCAATCCATCATCGACAAGATCGAACGTGTTTGCAAAGTTATTAATGGGACAACACACTAGCGCAGGCCGAACTCGCGCGCCAGCGTCCGCACTTCGGGCGCGAAGCCGACGCCGTCGTCGCGCCAGCTCAGTGGCGCCGACAGATCCGCGACCGGCGCCAGCCGTGGCGCGAATCCGGGCGATGCGTAAAGGCCTGTATCGACCCCTCCGGGCGCCTCCGCCGGACCGGGATGGCAGAAGGGCGAGCGCTCTGGGCGCAGCATGTCGGCCGTGCCGCTTTCCATCGCCGGCCAGCCCAGCCAGTCGACCAGCGCGTCCAGGTGCGGCTCCGGGTCGCGCGCCAGGGCATGCCAGTCGATGCGGCGGTAGCGCGCCGGTGGCAGCGCTTCGCAGGCGCGCCGGATGGTGAGATGGATGCGCAACCAGGCGAGCTGCGGATCGAGCACGGCGCGGTCGTGCCCGGGGCCGAAGTCGTGGTAGTCGGACGGTATGAACCAGGCCTGGCGCTGCGCGTCGACCATGCGTTCGCAGTCGGGCACGGGGTGGTGCACAAGGTGGATGATGCGCGTATCCGGCAGCGCATCGAGCAGGCGTTCGAGCTCGACGATGCGCCAGACCGCGTCGGTGTCGAAGGTGACCATGGCGGCGGGCGCGAGCCGATCGGCGAGCTCGCCGGCCAGCCCCGGCAGCGGCCGGTCTTCGCGCCGGAAGAGCCAGTGGTCCGCATCGGCGATGGCCTCGGCATCCTGTCCACCGAAGCAGTGGAACGCGATCGCGCGTCGCCAGCCGTCGGTGAGCGGGGTGCTGCCGCGCTTCTCCAGCACACCCAGGGCGTGGGGCGTGGTGGCGCTGCCCAACCGCAGTGCCGGCACGAAGGCGCCCGCGGGGTGCCCGCCGAGCATGGCCCCGAGGCGTGCCGGATCGGGGCCCGGCGTGCCGAGGACGATGACCGGTTCAGGCCGCACGGTGGTCCGCTGCGGCAGCGTGCCGGCCGAGATAGATCTCGCAGCCGCCGCGCGGATTGGCGGCGTACTCCCAGCCACTCTCCCGTTCCATCGCCATCATTGGCCCGAAGACGTTGGCGGTGCCGACGAACAGGCCGTGCGGGCTGGACGCGAAGGTGCGCACCCCCCAGTTGTACTTGTTCCCGAAACCGCTGCGGGTGACCGGCTCCCAGCGCAGGCCATCGGGCGAGCGCCACAGCCCGAAGCCGCCGAAATGGCGGTTGACCTGCTCGGTTCCCCAGCGGTGCAGCTGCACCAGGGTATCCTCGGGCCAGACGTGCGTGGGCAGGTAAGGCAGCATGTTGGCCCAGTTGAGCGTGCCCATGTAGAGCCAGCCGTCGTGCACGCACATGCGCCAGAAGTAGCCGGTGAACAGGTTGTCGAAGCCCGGCGAGTAGCCCGAGAGCGGCACCTTGGCGCCCTCCGGCGTGATGCGGGCATTGCCGATGAGCAGTTCCCAGCTGTCGTCCGGCCAGACGCGGATCAACTCCGACGCCGCCGGGCCGATGTCGAAGCGGCGGTGGTAGCCGCCGTTGGCAACGCCGCTGCAGACGTAGAGCGCGCCGTTGAAGGCGCACATGGCGCCCAGTACCTCGTTGTGGACGCCGCGATAGGCACCGCGCTGCAGCACCCGCTTCCAGCGATAGGGCGGTCCGCCCTCACCGTCGGTCTTCCAGAGCTCGAAACCGGTGAAGGGGTTGACCGTTCCGGCGTACAGATGATCGTTGAAGGTGCCCATCTCGAACACCGTTACGTTCGCCAGGTTGCCGAAACCGTCCTCGCTGGCGGCGTGCCATTCGCCCGACCGAAGATCGTCGGCGGCGTAGATCACGGAGGTGCTGCTGACGCTCTCCTGTGCCTGAGCCGTGATCCCGGGATTGGAACCGGTGGGGGTCGTGTGCAGGCGCCCCTTGAAGGGCTGCAGCGTCCGGAACGAGCGGACCGATTCATCCCACGGCGGCCGCGGAACCGAATGGAACGTTTCGCCGTCCTCGCTGCGCAGGATGTCGGGCGGCTCGGTCATGATCGGCGCCCAGGTCGACACGTAGATGCAGGGATGCGGGTCGCCGGGTGCCTGGTGCACGGTCATGCCGCGGTAGCCCACGTAGCGCGGCACCAGGCGCTGGTTCCGGCCCTCCGACCAGGGGGCGCGGTATATCCGCTCCCACAGGTCCGATTCGGGGGTGTAGCGCCATATCTCGGCCCGCCGGTCGACGTCGTAGAGGTCGGCAGGGCAGTGCACCGGCCACGGCTTGAGATCGGGCAGCGGGCTGGTCGCGCCGATCATCGCGAAGGCCGCGCGCGTGGTGCCGACGAACAGGCGGCCGCGGAACCACGCCATGCTGTGCGCATAGTTGTTGTAGCCGTCCCCGAATCCGGACGGCGCGGTCAGGCGGAAATCCTCGGCCCGCAGGCCCTCCGGCTTGCTGCCGCGCAGCCTCACGGCAGCCAGGACCAGACCTGGACGGTGACGAAGCGCACCAGCGCGCGGGTGAACACGACGATGGCGGGGTAGCGCTGTCCCTCGATCTTGGCCTGACCCGTCATGCCGGGCAACACGGCGCCCCCGGTGTCGTGCAGCTCGGCGCGGACGCGGATGACGTGACCGTACTCGCTGTCCTCCGCTGCAGGGGCGATATGCGTGACCCGGCCGCCGACCGTGTCGACCGGCTGCGACCATACGCGCAGTCGCACCGGCGCGCCGATCTCGACCTCCTCGGCCGACGCTTCGGGCAGCAGGATCTCGGTGAGCAGGGTCTCGGTGTTCTCGATCTCGGCGATCAGGTCGCCCCGTTCCAGGTACATGCCGCGCGCGAACAGCAGATCGCCGGAGACGATGTGGCCGTCGATCGGTGCGCGCAGGCGCGCATCCTCGACCTGCTGCTGGTTGTACGCGAGCTGGGCACGGGCGCTCTCCAGCTCGGCCTCGAGCGCTTCGATGTTCTCGTCCCGGGTGCCGCTCTTGACCAGGGTCAGCGAGGCCTCGGCCTCTGCGAGCTCCTGCGCGCGCACCGCCGCGTTGGCGAGGGCGGCCTCGTGATCCTGCGGCGAGATGGCCTTCTGCTTGAATGCACGCTCGGCGCGCCGCGCCTCGGCCTTGGCGTAGGTGTAGCGCTCGCGCGCGGTCGCGACGCGCTGCTCGGCGGTGGCGACCTCCTCGTCGCGCGCACCGGCCTCGGCCAGCCGCAGCTGGGCCTCCAGACGTGCCACGTCGGCGCGGCTGCGCGCGACCTGGGCCTGGAAGGCCTCGTCGCCGAGCTGCACGATGACGTCGCCCTCGGTGACCGCGTCGCCCTCAGCCGCGAGGACCTCGCGCACGTCACCGGGCAGCGTCGCGCGCACCTCGGCGCGGTCGTAGGGCAGGACGGTGGCGCGGCCCGCCGGCTCGAAGCGGTACGGCCACATGGCGAGGATGGCGAGCAGCCCGATCAGCAGCCACTGCCGCGCGGAGGGCGCCTTCGGCGCGGCCCGCGCCGCGCGCAGACCGCCGCCGATGTGACCGCGCTTCGAGCGCACGCGCCGCACGCTGTTCCAGAGCAGGAACGCGAACACCGCCGCGAACACGAGAACGCCGGTGCCGCCGTACCCGCCCGCGATCCAGCGTCCCGGATAGAGCAGGATGAGAACCACCACCGCCGCGATCCACAGGAAGGAGGCGAGGCCGTACAACGCCAGCGCGCGGCCGTTGCGCACCTGCTGGGTGGCCCACGGCCGCTGGAAGCCGAACAGGCGGATGATGGCCTGCTCGCGCAGGTCGGGCATGCCGAGCCGGTGCGCCAGCCAGTGGTAGCCGTCGAGCCTGGCGAGCGGGTTGAGCCGCAGCAGCAGCACGATGAGGCTGACCACGGTCAGCCCGAGGAAGATGACCGGCAGATAGGTGGCGCCGCCATGCGTCAGGAACCAGCCCAGCATCGCCCCGAGCAGCAGCCACAGCACGGCCAGCGGTGCGGACAGGATGACCCGTACCCGGTCCTTCCGGTCGACCCGCTCCGCCGGGCCCTCGGTACTGGTGTAGAGCGAGGGCACGATGCCGCCGACGAGGCGGATGCCGAAGCCGGGCCATTCCCCGCTCGCGCGGCGGATGGTGGAGGCGCGAGCGCATTGCGTCAGCACGTTGACGAGCACCGCAGCGGTGAGCGCGTTGATCAGGAGCCTGAGCGGCTGTGCCAGCTCCAGCGCATCGCGCGCGGCATCCCAGCGGTTGGTCCACAGCCCCCAGAGCCCGCCGACGGCGAGCAGCGCCATGAGCAGGGGCAGCAGCGGAATCCACAGGGGCCAGCTCAGCAGATGGCCGAGGCTGCCGGCGATGCGCGCGGGCAGGGATACCGCCAGTCCGACACCCTCGCCACGATGGCTCGCCTGGCTGCCGCCGACACCGCCCACTCGGCCGTAGCCGGAGAGCGTGCCGGGCATGGTGGACGAGGGCACCGCCTCGGCGTCGCGCTCGTCGGCATCCCAGGCCGACGCGTGCTCGCGCCGGGTCTGCGGCGGTACCGGGAGGGGCTCCTCGGTGCCCGGTTCCAGGAGACCGGCGATGGACAGCTCGTTGGCGAAGGCCTCCAGCTCGCCGGTACTGACCTCGCGCGCCAGTCGCGTGGTTGCCGACTCGCGGCGCTGGGCGGCGTCCTGATAGCCGTCGAAGCACTCCGCGACCTGCAGCTCCCAGGGCTCGAGGCGGAAGCTGCGTCCGCGTTCCGGGACGTACACCCGGACGAACGGACCCTCGGCATCGTGACCACGATCGGCAACGGTGCCGGTGAAGCGGCGGAAACGCGGCTTGTCCATGCCTATTGAAGCGTCCGGTTGAGATTCTCGAGGTCGGTCACCGTGACCACACCGGCGGCTTCGCGCAGGCGCAGGAGACCGAGAAGATAGTTGTAGCGTGCGCGCGAGAGGTCGCGCTCGGCGCTGAAGCGTGCGCGCACGGCACCGAGGTAGTCGGCGGCGGTACGCGAGCCGACCTCGAAGGCGACCTGCGCCGAGGCTTCGGCGGAGCGCGCCGAGTCGACCGCGCGCACCAGGGCGTTCGCGCGGGAGTGCGCGCTCCGGGCATTGAGGAAGGCGGTGCGGGTGGCGAGACGCGCGTTGGAGCGCGCACCGTCGGTGGTGTGGGCCTGCGATTCGGCGCGCGCCTGCGCCTGCCGGACGCGGGAGCTGATCATCCCGCCTTCGTAGAGCGGAATGGTGAGCATCAGGCCGATGCGCGAATCCTCGTCCTCGCGCTCTCCGGTGACGCCGTCATCGGCGTCGAAGTAGAGGTGCGAGCCCACCAGGTCCAGGGTCGGCAGCCGCGCCGACCGGGCAATGGTCGTGTCCAGTTCGGCCAGTCGAAGGCCCACCGTGGCGGCGAGCAGGTCGAGATTGTGCTGGTCCGCCCTGGCGAGCCAGCTCTGCAGGTTCTCGTTCTCCATAGGCGGCAGATTCGCGTCCTCGGGAAGCGCGGCGATGCGCTCGATGCTGCGGCCGGTCAGCAGCTCCAGTCGCGTCTGCGCGATCTCCACCGTGTTCTCGGCGGCGATCTCTTCGGCGAGGACGCTGTCGCGCTGCGCCTCCACGGCCTGAAGATCGGTTTCGGCGATGAGACCGGAATCGAAGCGGCCCTGCGTCTGCTCGTACTGCCGCTCGATGGCGGCCTTCTCGGCACGGATGAGGGTGAGATCGTCCTGCGCCGACAGCATGCCGAAGTAGGCCTCGGCGGAGCGCACCATGAGATCGTGCCGTGCGGCGGTGAGGCGCAGTCGCGCACGACTGACCTCCAGCTCGGCGCGATCGAGTCCGAGCAGCAGCTCGCGGCGGTAGATCGGCTGCAGCAGCGACGCGCCGTAGGCGTAGCGGTTGTAGATGTCGTCGCGCTCGACGTCCTGCACGCCGTAGAAGTTGCCGTCGATGGATCTGCGGATGCGGTTGTACTGTCCCTCGAGGCTCAGGCGCGGGAGCAGGCGGGCAAGGGCCTGCGGCTTGGCCTCGGCGGTGGCGCGATACTCGTCCAGCGCGGCCTGATAGCGGTGATTGTTGTCCAGCGCGGCACGGTAGACCACGCGCAGATCGTTGGGCGCGCCGTCGGCGTTGATCTGGGCTGCGAGCGGTCCGGCCAGAGCTGCCAGCAGGAAACCGGACAGGAGGCAGCCGCCACGCATGGCGGCTCGCGGGTGAATCCGCATCGTGGAACCGGGGGAACTTGGAAAGCTACGAGTTGACGGGATTCGCGGGAGGCTGTCAACCCGCTGAACTATCGGAAAAAAGATATGCGCGTGTCAGTGGAATGCGGGCCTGGTCGCGGGTGAGCTGAAGATGGAACACCTCCAGACCGCCCCAGCGGAAGGTGCCCTCCGACGCCTGCAGGTAGAAGCGCCACATCCGGCAGAAGCGTTCTCCCATGATGCGCGCGATCTCGGCCCGGTTGTCCTGGAAGCGCCGGTGCCAGTGGGCGAGGGTCTCGGCGTAGTGCAGACGCAGCACCTCGAAGTCGGTCATCACCAGCCCGCTTCGTTCCACGGCGGGCATGACCTCGGAGGCGGCGGGGATGTAGCCGCCCGGGAAGATGTACTTGCGGATCCACGGGCTGCCCTCGTCGGGCCGGTGCGCACTGCCGATGGTGTGCAGCAGCGCCACGCCGTCGGGTGCCAGAAGCTCGCGCACGCGCGCGAAGAAGGTGTTGTACTGCGGTCGTCCGACATGCTCGAACATGCCGATGCTGACGACGGCATCGAAGGTGCCGCGGGTCCTGCGGTAGTCCTCCAGCCGGAAGGTGACCCGGTCCTCCATGCCGGCTTCGCGCGCCCGCTGCTGAGCGACCTCGAGCTGACGCTCCGAGAGCGTGATGCCGGTGACGTGGACATCGTGGTTGCGGGCCAGGAACAGCGCGTTGCTGCCCCAGCCGCATCCGATGTCGAGCACGTGCGCGCCCGGCCGAAGGTCGAGCTTGCGCGCGATCAGGGCGCACTTGGCTTCCTGCGCGGCCTCCAGCGACATGTCCGGGTCGGGGAAGTAGGCGCAGGAATAGTGCAGTTCGCGGTCCAGGAAGAGGCGGTAGACCGGCGTATCGATGTCGTAGTGATGGCTGATGTTGCGGCGCGCGCTTATCGCCGTGTTGAGCTCGCCGAGGCGCGCGCGCACGATCCGGAGCTGGCGGCTGGCGCTGGACAGCAGGCCGTTGGCGTTGCGGATGGCCACCTCGATGACCGGCAGCAGCTCGTCGTTCTCGGGTTCCCACAGGCCGTCGACATAGGCTTCCGGAAAGCGCATCCGCGGGTCCTTGAGTACCCAGCGGAGCGCCGCTTCCGATGCAAAGCGGATCCGGGCCCGCGGCGCGCCGCGGCCGATGGTGACGGACTTGCCGTCGGGGAGATCAATATCCAGGCTGCCGGCCGTGAGCTTGCGCGACAGCCATCCCAGAACGAGCGGCGTCATGCGGTTGATTCCCTGTGACCCGGGAAAAAGCTAGCGCCGTACCGGCGTGCTTGCAAGCGTCGCCCGTGGCCCGCGGCACGCGCCGCGGCGGGTGCTCAGACGTTGAAGCGGAAGTGCATGACGTCGCCTTCGGCGACGTGATAGTCCTTGCCCTCGAGCCGCCAGCGGCCGGCATCCTTGGCGCCGGCCTCTCCGCGATGCGCGACGAAATCGTCGTAGGCGACCACTTCCGCGCGGATGAAGCCCTTCTCGAAGTCGCTGTGGATCACGCCGGCGGCCTGCGGCGCGCTGGCACCCCGCCGGAAGGTCCAGGCGCGGACCTCGGTCTCGCCGGCGGTGAAGAAGGTCTGCAGGCCGAGCAGCTCGTACGCGCCGCGAATGACGCGGTCCAGCCCCGGTTCCTCGAGCCCGAGGTCGGCGAGGAATTCCGCGCGATCGTCGTCGTCGAGCTGGGAGAGCTCGGCCTCGATGCCGGCGCATACCGGTGTGACCACCGCACCCTCGGCCGCGGCATGGTCCCGCACGCGCGCGAGCAGCTCGCTCTCGTCGTGGAGGCCGGCCTCGTCGACGTTGGCGATGTACATCAGCGGCTTCGCCGTGATCAGGAAGAGCTCGCGGAGCCACGGTCGCTCGGTGTCGTCGACGGCGAGCGTGCGTACTGGATGGCCGGCGTCGAGGTGGTCGCGCACGCGGGTGAGCAGGTCGGCCTTGGCGCGGGCGGTCTTGTCGCCCGACCGGGCCACCTTGACCACGCGGTCGAGGGCGCGGGTCACGGTGTCGAGGTCAGCGAGCGCCAGCTCGGTGCTGATCACCTCGATGTCGCGGATGGGATCGACCGAGCCCGAGACATGGATGATGTCGTCGTTCTCGAAGCAGCGCACGACGTGCGCGATGGCGTCGGTCTCGCGGATATGCCCGAGGAACTGGTTGCCGAGCCCTTCGCCCTGGCTGGCACCGGCAACCAGGCCGGCGATGTCCACGAACTCGACGGTGGTCGGGACGACCTTCTGCGGGCGCACGATGTCGGCAAGCGCCTGCAGCCGCGGATCGGGCACCGTCACCACGCCCACGTTCGGATCGATGGTGCAGAAGGGGTAGTTCTCCGCGTCAATGGCGGCGCGGGTGAGGGCGTTGAAGAGCGTGGACTTGCCGACGTTCGGCAGGCCGACGATGCCGCAGCGGATGGCCATGCGGGTTCCCTAGATGCGTGCCGGGTCGGTGTGGAGCTGCGTGCAGGCCCGGTCCCAGCCCTGGCTGAGCAGCGTGTCCAGTGCCTCGGCCGCGCGCACCAGAGCGTCGCCGATGGCGCGCGACTGTTCCGGAGTCGGCTTGGCGAGGACGTAGTTCATCACTTCCTGCTGTTGGCCGGGGTGGCCGATGCCCACGCGCAGGCGCAGATAGTCGGGACCGCCCAGGTGACGATGGATGTCGCGCAGGCCGTTGTGCCCGCCATGACCGCCGCCGCGCTTGAGGCGCGCGGCGCCGGCCGGGAGGTCGAGATCGTCGTGCACCACGAGGATCTCATGCGGCGCGATCTTGTAGAAATCGGCCAGCGCGCGGACCGACTGCCCGCTGCGGTTCATGAATGTGGCCGGCTTGAGCAGCCATATGTCCTGGCCGTCCGCCTGCAGACGCGCGGTCTCACCGGAGAATCGTGTCTCCTTCTTCCAAGGTGCGCCGACATGCTGCGCGAGCGCGTCGACGAACCAGAATCCCGCGTTGTGGCGTGTGGCCAGGTAGCCGGCCCCGGGGTTGCCGAGGCCGGCGATCAGACGAATGGGCTGCGTCATGCCGATGCAGTCCGGACCGGATCAGTCCTCGCTGTCCTCGTCCTTGGTCTCGTCCTCGGAAGCGTCTTCGCCCTCCGGCGTCTCGCCCTCGGCTTCCTCGTCCTCGTCCTTCATCTTGCGCGGAACGTGAATCGAGGCCACTGCCGAGTCGTGCTCGTGCTTGAGGTCGTAGAGCTCGACCCCCTTGGGCAGCACGAGATCGGAGAGGTGCACGGTCTCGTCGACATCGAGCTTGGAGACGTCGACCTCGATGTACTCCGGCAGGTCACCCGGGAGACACTCGACCTCGACGTCGTTGAGCAGATGCTCGAGCACGCCGCCGCCGGTCTTCACGCCGGGCGCGGTTTCCTCGCCCTCGAAGTGCAGCGGGACGCGCACGCGGATGGCATGGTCGGCCTGGACGCGCTGGAAGTCGGCGTGCAGCACCTGCTGACGGGCCGGATGACGCTGCACGGCCTTGATGACCACCTGCTCCTTCTTGCCGTCCACGTCCAGCGTGAGGATGTGGGAATAGAAGGCCTCGTAGCCCATCTGCCGATAGATTTCCTTGTGCTCGACAAGGATGGACTGGGGCGGCTTCTCGCCGCCGTACACGATGGCGGGCGTCCAGCCGGTCTTGCGCAGACGGCGGCTCGCACCCGTTCCTTGCGCATCACGCGACTTCGCCACCACGACGAATTCGTCACTCATGGTTTGGCTCCAAAAGGGGAAGAGGCCCTGACGGCCCGCGACCAGGCCACCAGGGGGCGCGCAGTGTAGAGGAAGCGCCGGTGACACGCCACTGCGCGCGGGTCCGCGGGGCCCGCGCAGTGGAGCGCTAGTCGGAGTACAGCGAGGAGACCGACTCCTCCGCCGAGACGCGCCGGATGGCCTCGGCCAGCAGCGCGCCGATGGAGAGCTGTCGGATCTTGCCGCTGGCGGCGGCGCGCGTGCCGAGCGGGATCGAGTCGGTGACCACCAGCTCGTCGATGGTGGAATTGCTGATGTTGTCCACCGCGGCGCCGGACAGCACCGGATGCGTGACATAGGCCACCACGCGGAGGGCGCCGGCCTCCTTGAGGGCGTCGGCGGCCTTGGCAAGCGTGCCGGCGGTGTCGACCAGGTCATCGACCATGACGCAGGTCTTGCCGCGGACGTCGCCGATGATGTTCATGACCTGCGATTCGTTGGCACGCGGACGGCGCTTGTCGATGATCGCGAGGTCGGCGTCGTCGAGCCGCTTCGCCACCGCCCGCGCACGCACCACGCCCCCGACATCGGGCGACACGACGACCACGTTGTCGTACTTCTGTCGCCAGATGTCGCCGAGCAGCACCGGCGAGGCATAGACATTGTCCACCGGGCAGTCGAAGAAGCCCTGGATCTGGTCGGCGTGCAGGTCGACCGTCAGCACGCGATCCGCGCCGGCGGTGGTGATGATGTCGGCGCAGACCTTGGCCGAGATCGGCACGCGCGTCGAGCGCGGGCGGCGATCCTGCCGCGCGTAGCCGAAGTAGGGGATGACGGCGGTGATGCGGCCGGCGCTGGCGCGCTTGATGGCGTCGCACATCATCACCAGCTCCATCAGGTTGTCATTGGTCGGCGCGCAGGTCGGCTGGACGATGAAGACATCGCGACCGCGCACGTTGTCGTGGATCTCGACGCTGATCTCGCCGTCCGAGAAATTGGCCACCGTCGCGCCGGCGAGCGGCAGCTTGAGGTGTGCGGCGACATCCTTGGCAAGCGCCTTGTTGGCGTTGCCGGAGAAGATCATCAACTGGCCGTCGGTCATGCCTGGTGGATTGTCCGTGCGTTGTGCGGAAGGGCCGACGCCATCGCGCGGATCGCGCAATCGGAAAGGCCGCGCGCACGCGCGGCCAGTTCGTCGGATGGTTGGGGCGGATGGATTCGAACCATCGCATCACGGGATCAAAACCCGTTGCCTTACCGCTTGGCTACGCCCCATCGGAATGTCATTGCCGCGTCATTATCGCCCGACAGGGGGTGGGCTTGCCAGACGCAGCGGTGAACGGTTGGTGGCGCGGACCACCAGCGTGCGCGCCCCGGCCGGCATCCGCGACTGGGCGATGCGCGCGGCGGCGCGCTCGTGGAATGTCGCGTAGCAGGCGCTGCCGGTGCCGCTCATCGCGACCGGAACGCCTTCGCAGGCCCCCGCGAGTGCCTTCATGGCGTGGTCGACCTCGGGTGCGAGTCGTCGCGCCACCGGCTCGAAGACGTTGCCGCACCGGCCGGACGTGAAGTCGGCCATGGTCACCGGGGGGCAGTCGCGGCGCAGTGCCGGATCGCGGAATGCGGCGGCGGTCGCCACACCGGCTCCCGGCAGCGCCAGCAGCAGCCAGGGTTCGTCGGGCGTCTCGTCTCGCAGCACCTCGCCGACGCCTTCTGCCCAGCAGGCATGGCCGTGCACGAACACCGGAATGTCCGCGCCGAGCGCAAGGCCGAGTGTGGCGAGCTCGGGCGACGACAGGTTGCAGCCCCACATCGTGTTGAGTGCCACCAGCACGGTCGCGGCATTGCTCGATCCGCCGCCCAGCCCGCTGCCGGCCGGTATGCGCTTGTGGATGGTGATATCGGCACCGAGCCGCGCCCCGGTGGCGTCGCGCAGGGCGCGCGCCGCGCGCTGCGCGAGATCGGCCTCGGGCGGCACGCCGGGCGGCGCTCCCCGGCCGGAGATGACGCCGTCGTCGCGCGGCGCGATGGTCAGCTCATCGCCCCACTCGAGGAACTGGAAGAGCGTCTGCAGGCGGTGGTAGCCGTCGTCGCGGCGTCCGGTGATGTGGAGGAAGCGGTTGATCTTGGCGGGCGCCGGCCATCGCGCCGCTCCGAAGGCACCATCGGCGAGATCGTCGCTCACGGTGCGCCGCGCGTCACGCGCTGCCAGCGATCGACGCGGAGCAGTACATCGAGATCGTCATCGCCGGACAGGCGCATGCGCGCGGGCAGGGCGGTGCCGTCGACGTCGGTGTAGTCGATGAACGCGATGGTCCAGCCGCCCTGGGTCAGTTCGGCCAGACGCCCGTCGGCATTGAAGGAATAGCTCGCGGCCGTGCCCGGCATGGGCAGCCCGATTGCCCAGTAGCGCAGCCCGCCGATCGGCAGCTGCCAGCCGAGATTGCGCTGCATCCAGGGGCCGGGGGCGTCCGTCTCGATGGTGCCCTCGCCGGTGCGGATGCGGACCGCGGAAGGGGTTCCGGAAAGCGCCACCGCACCCGAGCCGAAGGGACCGCTGGCGCGCGCCGAGAAGCGCTCGCCGTCCTGTCGCCAATGCAGCTGGGCGCTCGCGATGCTGCCGGTGCTGAGGCGGCCGCTGAGCGTGAAGGCGGCGACGTCGGCGATCGCGGCACGGTGCTGGAGCCATTGCGCGCTGCGGTCGGCATCCGGACGGACCGCCACCGGAGCCGGCGGCGCGCAGGCCGTGACCAGCGCGAGGGCGGCGACGGCGGGCAGCAGCCGGAGCCGGTTCACGGGGTCAGGCGCTCGACGGTCTCGCGCAGCGTGGGATGATCGGGATGCTCGGCAAGTGCCTCGTCCCATACCGAACGGGCGCGCTCGCGCCTGCCGAGGGTCCACAGCACCTCGCCGAGGTGTGCGGCCACTTCCGGGTCCGGATAGTCGCCGTGCGCGCGTTCGAGATAGGTCAGCGCCTCTTCGGCGTGGCCCTGCTTGAACAGCACCCAGCCCATGCTGTCGATGATGGCCGGATCCTCGGGCGACAGTTCCAGGGCGCGGCGGATGTAGTCCTCGGCTTCCTCGAGCCGTTCGCCGCTGACCGCCAGCATGTAGCCCAGCGCGTTCAATGCGGCTGCGTTGTCGGGGTTGTCGTCGATGATCGCGCGGAGCTCCGCTTCCGCGGCATCGGGCGCGCCGTCCTGCTCGAGCGCGAGCGCATAGGTGTAGCGCATCTGGGTGTCGCGCGGGTAGGCCGCCACGCCGCTTTCGAGCAGGTCGACGGCGGCCGAGAAGGCGCGCTCGCGCACCAGCAGCTCGCCCTCGGCGCGCAGCAGCCGGGCCGCGAGCCCGGGATTCTCCTCGCGGAGCCGCTCAAGGCGCTTGCGCGCCTCGGCGATGCGCCCGGCTTCGGCGTCGATGCGCGACAGGCGCAGCCCCGCGCGCAGTGATTCCCCGGCGTCGGCGGCGCGCCGGTACCAGTCCGCTGCGGTGGCCGGATCGGCCCGGTCCTCGGCGAGCATGCCGAGCTGCAGCGCCGCCTCGGCACGATCGCCGTCCTCGCTCTGCCAGACCCGCTCGAGCGCGTCGCGCGCCGCCGGGTCATCGCCCTGTTCGCGCGCCACGGTGCCGAGCGCGAGCAGGGCGTCGCGATCATCCGGGCGCGACTCGAGGAGCACGCGGAGCTGCTCGCGCGCGGCAGCCGGTGCGCCTGACTGCCGCAGAAGCTCGGCGAAGCTCCTGCGGATGGCGAGGGGCTCCTGTGCATCGGACAGGCGCGACTCGACCGCCTCGACGGCGTCCTCGACGCGGCCTGCGCGCAGCAGTGCCCCGGCCAGCAGCAGCAGTTTCTGGTCGCCCAGCGCCTCGTCGGTCTGGTCCAGCGCGCGTTCCGATGCCGCGGCGGCTTCGTCGAAGGATTCGAAGGAGAACGCCAGCAGGCCGAGGGCGTATTCGGCGTCCGAACGCTCGGCCGGGGTGACGGCGTACTGCTCGACGGCCTCGCGGACGAGCGACAGCGCCAGGTCGCGGTTGGACTCGATGTCGCTCAGCGCGCGCGCCATTGCCTGAAAGACCGTGTCGGGTCCCTCGTGCGTCTCGACGAGACGCCCCAGGTGGCCGCGGGCGGCCTCGGCGTCCCCGGCCTTCACCGCCAGACGGAGCAGCAGGCCGTGGCTCTCGGGAGTCGACTCGCCGGAGGTCTTCCACAGGCGGCCGAGTTCGAGTGCGAGATCGTCGCGGCCGGCGGCCAGTGCCTCGCGGATGCCGTGGCGGGCGATGGTGGGATGGTTGTAGATCGCGGCCGCGTCGCGCAGGGCCAGTGCCGCGGTCTCGTGCTGTCCGCGGGCGCCGGCGATCTCGCCGAGCAGGACCTTGCGGTAGAAGCGGCTCTGTGTGCTCTCGGCGGTGTCCTGCCGCTCTGCGACGGGGGCGCGCAGCACGTCGCTGAGCAGTTCGCCCTCGTCATCGGCGGGTGTCGGTGGCGTCGCGTCGCGCGCGCCGGGAAGGCTCGCGCAGCCCGCGAGGAGCAGCACGGCGGGGCCCGGCAGCCAGCTGGCGGCCCTGACGCGTCGATGGGAGCGGCGTACGCTTTGCATGCCCGGAGGATACCGGAGAAGCTGCGCGGCACGCGCCGGTGCATGGCACGGCACTGCGACGGCGGCGGACAGTTGAGCGGTCCGCTTCAGTGCCGGACAATACGCGCTCTCAGCAGGAATCGCCATGGCCCTGATCGCGCTCGGTTTGAGCCATCACAACGCCCCGGTGGAAGTGCGCTCGCAGCTCGCCTTCACCGAGTTCGAGGCACCGGACGCGCTGGCGCGTCTCCGGGCACGCGAGGGCGTGCGCGAGGCGGCCCTGCTGTCGACCTGCAATCGCACCGAGGTGCTGGGCGTGCTCGACGCCAGCGCCGAGGACATCGTTCCGGAATGGTGGGCGGCCGAGCGCGGCGTGCGTCCCGAAGATGTGCGGAGCCATCTGCGCGTGCACCGGGATCTCGCTGCCATCCGGCACAGTCTGCGGGTGGCATCCGGTCTCGATTCGCTGGTCATCGGCGAGCCGCAGATACTCGGACAGATGAAGCAGGCCTACGCCATGGCCGAGGAGACCGCGACCACCGGGCCCATCCTGTCGCGCCTGTTCCAGCACGCCTTCGCAGTGGCCAAGTTGGTGCGCAGCCAGACCGAGATCGGCGCGCACCCGGTGTCGGTGGCCTACGCGGCGGTGCAGATGGCCAAGCGCATCTTCACCGATCTCAGCGAGCAGACCGCGGTGCTGATCGGTGCCGGCGAAACCATGCAGCTGATCGCGCGGCATCTGCGCGCGCAGGGCGTGACGCGCATCATCGTGGCGAACCGCACCATCGCCAGGGCCGAGCATCTGGCGCGCGACGTGCACGGCTATGCCATCGCGCTGGCCGATCTGCCGGAGCGTCTGTCCGACGCCGATCTGCTGGTGGCCAGCACCGCCAGCCGCGATCCGGTGGTGGGGATCGACGCGGTGCGTCACGCGCTGCCGCGCCGTCGCCACAAGCCGATGTGCATGATCGATCTCGCCGTGCCGCGCGATATCGACGCCCGCGTGGCCGGTCTGGACGACGTCTTCCTCTACACCGTCGACGACCTGCGCCAGATCATCGCCCGCAACATGGACCTGCGCCAGCAGGCGGCCGAGCAGGCCGAAGCACTGGTCGCCGACCGCGCCGACGCTTTCAACCATTGGCTCGAATCGCGCGAGGTCGCCGGCACCATCCGCGCGCTGCGCGCCAGCAGCGCCGAGCAGCGCGACGATGTACTGGCGCGCGCCCGGCGCCGCCTGGCGGCCGGCGAGGATCCGGAGGCGGTGCTCGAGTACGCCACGCGCATGCTGGCCAACCGCCTCGCGCACGCCCCGTCGCGCGCGCTGCGCACGGCCGATCCGGTCGAGCAGGCGCTTCTCAAGTCGGCGGCGCGTAAACTCTTCGACCTTTCCGAAGACTAGCCTTCCGGCCGGGGCGCTCAGCGCCGACCGGCCCCGACTGCATGAGCCCGAATCTCCTCGACAAGATCCGTCGTCTCGCCGACCGCCGCGAAGAGGTCGCCGCCGAGCTGTCCGACCCGACCGTCGCCGAGGACGCGCAGCGCTTCGCGCGCCTCGGGCAGGAGTACGCGCGCCTGGAGAGCCTGTCGGAGCACTACGCCGAATGGCTGCAGCTGGGCGAGGAGGCCGACAACCTGCAGTCGCTGCTCGACGACCCCGAGATGGGCGAGATGGCGCGCGAGGAGCTGGATGCCGCGCGCGACCGACGCCAGGCCGTCGAGCAGGAACTGCTCGGCTTCCTGGTGCCGCCCGACGCGCGCGACGCGGCCAACGTCTTCCTCGAGATCCGCGCCGGCACCGGCGGCGACGAGGCGGCGCTGTTCGCCGGCGATCTCTACCGCATGTACGCGCGCTACGCCGAGGCGCAGGGGTGGCAGGTCGAGATCCTGTCGGCCAGCGAGGGCGAGCACGGCGGCTACAAGGAGATCATCGCGCGGGTGGCCGGCGCCGGCGTGTTCGCGCGCCTGAAGTTCGAGTCCGGCGGCCACCGCGTCCAGCGCGTGCCCGAGACCGAGGCCGGCGGCCGCATCCACACCTCCGCCGCAACGGTGGCGGTGATGCCCGAGCGCGAGGAGATGGAGGCCATCGAGATCAACGCCAACGATCTGCGCGTGGATACCTATCGCTCGTCCGGCGCGGGCGGCCAGCACGTCAACAAGACCGATTCCGCCGTGCGTCTCACGCATCTGCCCACCGGCATTGTCGTCGAGTGCCAGCAGGAACGCAGCCAGCACAAGAACCGCGCCCGCGCCATGGCACTGCTGCAGGCGCGCCTGGAGGAGGCCGAGCAGTCCCGCCGCGATGCCAGCGAGGCCGCCACCCGTCGCAAGCTCGTCGGCAGCGGCGATCGCTCGGAGCGCATCCGTACCTACAACTTCCCGCAGGGGCGGGTGACCGACCACCGCATCAATCTCACGCTCTACCAGCTGGAGCGCGTCATCGCCGGCGATCTCGATCAGGTCATCGAACCGCTGCGCACCGAGCACCAGGCCGATCAGCTCGCCGCGCTCGCGGACAGCGACGGCGCATGATGGGCGACGGCCCTAGCGAAACCGTCGGCCAGCTCCTCAGGGCCGCGCGTGATCGACTGGGCGCGCGGTCGGAGAGCGCGGGACTCGACGCCGAACTGCTGCTGGCCGCCGCGCTCGGCAAGCCGCGCTCCTTCCTCTATGCCTGGCCCGATCACGTGCCCACCGCCAGCGTGCGCGAACGCTTCGATCACGCGCTGACCGACCGCCTGGAGGGGCAGCCGGTGGCCTACACGCTCGGGGTCAGGGAGTTCTTCGGCCTGGAGCTGGCGGTCTCGCCGGCGGTGCTCATTCCGCGTCCGGATACCGAGCTGCTGGTCGAGCACGCGGTCGCGCACATCGATGCGGGGCACGCGGTGGCGGATCTCGGCACTGGGAGTGGCGCGATCGCGCTGGCGGTGGCGCACGAGCGTCCCGGTGCGCGCGTGCTGGCCACCGATGCCAGCCCCGCGGCCCTGGCGGTCGCACGCGCCAACGCGCGCCGGCTCGACCTGCGCGTGGACCTGGTCGCGGGCGACTGGTGCGCGCCGCTGGCGGACGCCAGCGTCGACTGCCTGCTCTGCAATCCGCCCTACATCGCCGAGGGTGATCCACACCTCGCGGCGCTCTCGGCCGAACCCGCGTCGGCGCTGGTATCGGGCCGCGACGGGCTCGACGCGCTGCGCGCCATCGTCGCGCAGGCGCCGCGCGTGCTGCGGCCGGGCGGGCGCATCGTGCTCGAGCACGGCTTCGAGCAGGCGGCGGCGGTGCGTGCGCTGCTCGCGGAGGCCGGCTTCCGGGACATCGACAGCGAACGCGACCTCGGCGGTCACGAGCGCATCAGCTTCGGGCGGCTTCGCGACTGACGCCGCCGCAACACGATCCAGACGAGGAAACGGAGGAGATGACCGAGACCGTGACGCTGCCGCGCAGCACCGCCATCCAGCTCATGCAGCAGGCGCAGAACCGGCCCGAGGAGGAGGTCTGCGGCCTCATCGCCCGCGGCGATGACGGCTGGCGGGTCTACCCGGTGGCCAATGCTGCCGCCGATCGCACGCGTACCTTCGACATGGAGGCGCAGGCGCTGGTGCGTGCCCAGCGCGCCATGCGCGAGCGCAGCCAGACCCTGTGGGGCATCTACCACTCGCATCCGCAGGCCGCGGCCGAACCCTCGGCCGCCGACCTAGAGCAGGTGGGCTATCCGGAAGCCGTGCAGATCATCATCTCGCTGGACATCCGCGGCGTGCTGCAGCTGCGCGCCTGGCGCACGGACGGGGCGGGTGCGCGCGAGCTGCGGCTCGAGGTCCGCGACGACTGATCCGCGGACCGGCGCCGCTACAATGCAGTCCCATTTGCCGTAGAGCGCTGCCTTCCATGCGACTGTCCCGAATGCTGGTGCCGACGAGCCGCGAGACCCCGGCCGAGGCCGAGCTCGTCTCGCATCAGCTCATGCTGCGCGCCGGGCTCATCCGGCGGCTGGGCTCCGGGCTCTACACCTGGATGCCGATGGGCCTGCGCGTGCTGGCGCGCATCGAGGCCATCGTGCGCGAGGAGATGGACCGTGCCGGCGCCCAGGAAGTGCTCATGCCGTCGGTGCATCCCGCCGAGCTCTGGCAGCAGAGCGGGCGCTGGGACGCGATGGGCCCGGAGCTGCTGCGCATCAAGGATCGGCACAAGCGCGACTTCTGCTACGGCCCGACGCACGAGGAAGTGGTCACGCAGCTGGTGAAGCAGGACGTGCGCTCGTGGAAGCAGCTGCCGCTGAACCTCTACCAGATCCAGACCAAGTTCCGCGACGAGATCCGGCCGCGCTTCGGCCTCATGCGGGCGCGCGAGTTCGTCATGAAGGACGCCTACTCCTTCCACGTCGACGGCGATGACCTGGCGCGCGAGTACGCCAACATGCGCGCCGCCTACCAGCGCATCTTCGAGCGCTTGGGCGTCGACTACCGGGTGGTGCAGGCCGATACCGGCGCCATCGGCGGTACCGCGTCCGAGGAGTTCCACGTGCTGGCGAGCGCCGGCGAGGATGCGCTGGCGGTGTCCGACGGCAGCGACTACGCCGCCAACGTCGAGGCCGCGGCCTGCGGCGCACCGGGGCCGCGTCCCGACGCGGCGGCGGAATGCGCCGAAGTCGCTACGCCCGGCAAGGCCACCTGCGAGGACGTCGCCGAGCTGCTCGGGATCCCCCTGGAAACCACCATCAAGCTGCTGGTGGTGGAGGGCGCCGACGGCGGTCTGGTGGCGCTGGCGCTGCGCGGCGATCACGAGCTCAACGACGTCAAGGCCGAGAAGCATCCGAACATCGCCGCGCCCCTGAAGCTCGCCGAGCGCACCCGCATCGCGGAGGTCTTCGGCTGCGAGGCCGGTTATCTGGGCGTGCGCGGTTGCCCGATCCCGGTGATCGCCGACCATGCGGCAGCCGCGCTCGCCGATTTCGTGTGCGGTGCCAACAGGGTGGACTACCACCTCACCGGCGTGAACTGGGGACGCGACGCCGCCGAGCCGGCGGTCGCCGATCTGCGCAACATCGTCGAGGGCGATCCCAGTCCGGACGGCCGGGGCTGCATCCGGTTGCTGCGCGGCATCGAGGTGGGCCACATCTTCCAGCTCGGCGACAAGTACGCGCGCGCCATGGAGCTGAGCGTGCTGGATGCCGAGGGGGCGTCGATCACGCCGGTCATGGGCTGCTACGGCATCGGCGTGTCGCGCATCGCGGCGGCGGTCGTCGAGCAGTGCCATGACGAGCAGGGCATCCGCTGGCCGCAGAGCATCGCGCCCTTCGAGCTGCTGATCTGCCCGATCGGCATGGACCGCTCGGATGCCGTGCGAGAGGCCGCCGAGAGCCTGTACGCGGCCGCGGATGCCGCCGGCATCCGCGTGCTGCTCGATGATCGCGGCCTGCGTCCGGGCGTCATGTTCGCGGACAGCGAGCTCGTCGGCATTCCGCATCGTGTCGTCATCGGCGACAAGGCGCTGGCCGACAATGCCTTCGAGTACCGCCGCCGCACCGAGGCCGATGCCGAGCGCATCGCCGCCGACAATGCGACCGTTCTGGCGCGCGTGCGCGCTGGCTAGCGCGCTGCTCGCGCTGGTCGGCGCGCCGGCCTTCGCCGAGCGCGCCGACCAGCGCGAGGACCCGGCGCTGCGTGCCGCCCTGGCCGAGGCGGTGGCCGAGGCCGAGAGCTTCGAGCATCGCTTCGACGCCGAGGTCTGGCTGATGGACATGGCGCAGCGGCTGCGTCCGCGCATGCCCGATCGCGAGGATCGCCTGAGGCTGCTGCGTCTGGTGCATGCCGAGGCCAAGCGCGCGGACGTACCGCCCGAGCTGGTGCTGGCCGTCATCGAGGTGGAGTCCGGTTTCGAGCGCTTCGCGATCTCCAGCGCCGGTGCGCGCGGGCTCATGCAGGTCATGCCGTTCTGGCTCGACGAACTTGGACGCCCCGAGGACAACCTCTTCGACATCGCGACCAATCTGCGCTACGGCTGCACCATCCTCGCGCACTACCTGGACGTGGCCGACGGCCAGTGGTACCCGGCGCTGGCGCGCTACAACGGCAGCTTCGGGCAGGCCTGGTATCCGGATCGCGTGTTCGCGGCGCTGGAGGCGCGCTGGTACGCGCAGTGATGCCGGAAGCGGCCACTGGCCGGCCCGGCGGATGCGTGGCAAGGTAGCCGTGGAGAGAGCCCGCCACGCGGGCCGCGGGGAGACACATCATGCTGCGCTGGATCGGGCGCCTGCTGGCGCTGGCGGTGACGCTGGTGGTCGTGGTGACGGCCGCGACCGGAATCCTGCTCTGGGCGAGCCTGCCGAAGCACGAGGGCGAGCGCCGTCTGCCCGGCCTGGGCGAACGGGTCCTCGTCGAACGCGACGCGCTCGGCGTTCCCACCATCAACGCGGCCACCCGCCTGGATCTGGCACGCGCCACCGGCTACGTCCACGCTCAGGAGCGCTTCTTCCAGATGGATCTGGCGCGCCGCGGCGGAGCGGGCGAGGTTGCCGCGCTGGTCGGCAAGGCGGCGCTGCCGTTCGACCGCCGCCGCGCCATCTATCGCTTCCGGGCCCGCGCGCGCGATCGGATGCTGGACCTGCCGCAGGCACAGCAGGATCTGCTCTATGCCTACGCCGATGGCGTCAACGCCGGCCTGGCGGATCTCAACGCGCAGCCCTTCGAGTACCTGCTGCTGCGCGCGGCGCCCGAGCCGTGGACGGCCGAGGACAGCCTGCTGGTCGCGGCATCGATGTACTTCGTGCTCACCGACGAGCGCGCCGAGCGCGCACTGCGCCTGGAACGGCTCGAGGCCGCGACGCCGCCGGCGCTGCACCGCTATCTGGTGCCGGAGACGACACCGTGGGATGCGCCCCTGCTCGGCGAGCCCGGGGCGCTGCCCGAGCCGCCCGCGGCGGATGCCTACGATCTGCGCGCCATGCCGCCCGCCTGGTTCGAGGGCACGCCCGCGGCGATACGACATCTCGCCGGGCTCGGCAGCAACAGCCTTGCCGTGTCGGGGGGTCACACGGCGGATGGTCGCGCGCTCGTGGCCGGCGACATGCATCTCGACCTCGGCGTGCCCAATACCTGGTTCCGGGCCCGCATGCGCGTGCCGGCCGACGATGCGGAGACGGGGCTCGATCTCAACGGCGTGACGCTGCCGGGCCTGCCGTTCCTGATCGCGGGCAGCAACGGGCGCGTGGCCTGGGCGTTCACCAACAGCTACGGCGTCTGGTCGGAGCGCATCCGGCTCCGGCGTGACGGGC
Source organism: Algiphilus sp. (assembly GCF_023145115.1). Classification (NCBI taxonomy): domain Bacteria; kingdom Pseudomonadati; phylum Pseudomonadota; class Gammaproteobacteria; order Nevskiales; family Algiphilaceae; genus Algiphilus; species Algiphilus sp. Next base: position 112,750 of record NZ_JAGLEJ010000020.1, on the reverse strand, counting down.
AGGGGAATGTCCTCGGACCGGAGGGTCCGGTGCCGGTCACCGATCACCAGCACCGGATCACGGTCGCCGGCGGCGGCACGCACACCGTGACGGTGCGCGAGACGCCGTGGGGGCCAGTCCTGCCGGGCGACGATGCCGGTCCGGCGCATGCGCTGCGCTGGTTGCCGCTGGTGCCCGGCGTCCTGAATCTCGACATCATGGCCATGGAGCGCGCCGAAGGCATCGAGGAAGCGCTGGCGGCGCTCAACGGCGCCGGCATTCCGCCGCAGTCGGCACTGATCGCGTCGCGCGACGGCCGCATCGCCTGGACCATCGCCGGACGCATGCCGCGTCGCGCCGGGCCGGCTCCGCAGCGACCGGTTCCGTCGACCGCGCCGCGTCCGTGGCAGGGCTGGCTGGACGATGACGCCTATCCCCGCATCGTCGATCCGCCGGGCGGGCGGCTGGTGGCGGCCAATGCCCGCCTGGTGGACGGCGAGGCCCTCGCCATGATCGGGGACGGCGGCTACGCATTCGGTGCGCGCCAGCAGCGTCTGCGGGAACTGGTGAACGATGCCGATGCCCCGGTCGCGCCCGCCGATGCCCTCGCCATGCAGGGCGATGTGCGCAGTCGCTATCTGGACGCGTGGGCGGCGGTGCTGCGTGCCGCGCTCGACGATCCGGCGGCGGCGTCCCACGCCTGGGCGCCGGAGGTGCGTGCGGCGCTGGACGGCTGGGAGGCGCGGGCGGTGGTCGACGATCCCCTCTACCGCCTGGTCCGCCTGTGGCACGACGCCACGCACAACCGGGTCATGCACGCACTGACCGCGCCGGTGCGTGCCGAACATCCCGGTTTCGCCATGCACGGCTTTCCGGTCGCGCAGGCTGCCGTTCTCGACCTGGCGCGCCGGCAGCCGCCACACCTGCTCGATCCGCGTCACGACAGCTGGCCCGCTTTCCTGCTTGCGGTGATGGACGGCGTCATCACCGCCGACGCCGAGACCGGTTCCGTCGACTGGCGCGCCCGATCCTGGGGCGACAGCAACCGTCTGGCGATGCGCCATCCGCTCAGCGGGGCGCTCCCCGGTCTGCACCGCCTGCTGGACATGCCGGAGCGTGCACTGTCCGGCGACAGCGATGTGCCGCGTGTCCAGGGCCCGGGCTTCGGCGCGTCGCAGCGCATGGTCATCACGCCCGGCGACGAGGCATCGAGCCTGTTCCACATGCCGGGCGGGCAGAGCGGGCACCCGCTGTCGGCACACTACCGCGATGGTCATCGGGCCTGGGTCGAGGTCGCGGAGACGCCGCTGCTGCCCGGCGAACCGGTCGCGCGACTCACGCTGCGGCCGTGACGTCGGCGCTCGCGGATGTGAAATGCAGTCGCTTGCTTTAGGCTTACGGCATACTCGCGCCGGCAAGGGGGTCCCGTTGGTCAACGGGGCAACACGCGCCGGTGCCGGTCGTGGTTTCCGGGGATCATCAGAACTAGATTCAGTAGTCGAACGGGAGGTTTCATGCGCAGCTTGATCAATGTTTCGGCCGTCGCGCTGCTCGCGGCCGGTGTGGCAACGCCGGCCATCGCGCAGGACGAGGGAGGGGGCATGTCCCCGTTCTCGTCGATCGATGCCTATCTGATGCATTCGACCATCGACAACGACACCAGCGCCACCGGCATCGATGACAGCGAGATCGGCGCCGGCATGCGCCTGCGTCTCGGTCTCGGCGACTGGATCTTCCTGTCCGGCGGCTTCCAGAGCGTGCGCGTCAACAATCCCGAGCTGCAGAACGGCAATACCGGGCAGGGCGATCAGACCCGCCGCTTCCGCGAGCAGTACTTCGAGGGCGGCCTGCGCTACGGCTTCGGCGAGCGCGACACCGTCACGGTATTCGCCACCGTCGGCGACTTCCGCGCCAAGTGGAGCGGCGATGTCGTGGTCGGTTCGGCCAGCGAGGACGGCTCGGGCCTGATCTACGGCGGTGGCGTGCAGTGGGCGGTCGTGCCCGGGTTCCAGGTGAACGCCAGCTACCGGCGGTCCGACGAGTTCGATGCCGGGGACTTCGACGAGATCACCGCGGGCGGTGCGCTGCAGATCTCCAACTCGTTCGCGCTGGTGGCGGAATACCGCATGGCCGGCTTCGAGATCGAGGATGCCGAGAACGGCGGCGACCTGCAGTTCGACGATATCCGTCTCGGCATGCGCTTCAGCTTCCAGGGCGCGCAGTCCGACAGCTTCTACTAGGCGCGTCCGGCCGTGCCGTCGTCGCCGTCATGCGCGCTGCTGGTGCTGTTCTACTCGCGCAACGGCGGCACGGCCCGGCTGGCGCGTGAGGTCGCGCGCGGCGTCGACAGCGTGCGTGGCTGCAGCGCGGTGCTGCGCACCGTGCCGCCGGTGTCGCCCTCGACGGAGGCGGTCGATCCGCCCGTGCCGGACGATGGTCCTCCATATGCCGAGTTGACCGATGTCGAGCGATGCGACGGGCTCCTGCTCGGCAGTCCGACGCGCTTCGGCAACATGGCGGCGCCGCTGAAGCACTTCCTCGACGGCACGTCCGCCCAGTGGCTGTCCGGAACGCTCGCCGGGAAGCCGGCGGGCGTGTTCACCTCGACGGCCAGTCTGCACGGCGGCCAGGAGAGCACGCTGCTCTCGATGATGATGCCGCTGCTGCATCACGGCATGGTCATCGCCGGGCTGCCGTACAGCGAGCCTGCGCTGAGCGCCACGCGCAGCGGCGGGACGCCCTACGGCGCGTCGCACTGGGCGGGCAGCGAGGGCCGCGATCTCGACGATGACGAGGCCGCCCTGGGGTATGCGCTCGGCGCCCGCGTGGCCGGGCTGGCGCAGCGACTGGCGGATCGGCGATGACCCCCTCCCGGATACCGTGGCTGCTGAACCTGCTGCTGGTTGCCGGTACGCTGGCGTCGCTGGCGGCAGCCGGCCCGGTGGGCTGGTTCGGCATGATCCCGCTGGTGGCGATGCTGCCGTGGCTGCTGCGGGCGCGGCGCTACGTGCACGCGCTGCTGAGCATGGTGATCGTGCTCTACATCGGCGTGGGCCTCGCATTCCGCGATACGCCGGCGGGCATGGCGCTGGCCTGGTGCGGTGCGGGGGTGTTCCTCGCCGCCATCGCCTTCGTGCGCATGTCGGCGACCGAGGCGCGCCGGGCGCAGGCGCGGGAAGGCTCGGCGCTATAGCGCGCCGCCGAGGACACTGCGCGCGAAGGGCGCGCTGACGCGTCCGCGCTTGGCGGCCAGCGCGGCGATGTCGAGCCGCTCCAGTGCAACTTCCAGGGCGCCCGGGTCGCGTCGGAGATGACGCAGCATCCAGTCCACCGCGGCATCGGCCAGCGCCAGACCGCGCTGCTCGGCGCGCAGTCGGAGCCAGTCGCGCAGCGCCTGTTCGTCGAGCGGCCGCAGCCGGTAGAGGGCGCACTGCGTGAGTCGGGTGCGCAGATCGCGCAGCAGATCGGCGAGCGCTCCGGGCTCGTGACGTGCGCTCAGCACTATCGGCAACCCGGCGGCGGCGCGCGCGTCGATCACGCGCAGGAGCGCAGTCGCGGCCTCGTCCCGTCCGCCCAGGCAGTCGACATCATCGATGCCGAGCCAGCTGGCGGCTTCCGCGCCATCGAGGATGTGGGGTGTCTCGGCGAGGGACAGGCCCGACAGGCACAGGGCCCCGGGCCGGGCGCGCGCCCGTGCGCGCAGGAGGTGGCTCTTTCCGACACCGGCGGGGCCGGTGAGGAAGAGCGCGCCGCGTTCGCTGCGCAAGGCGTCCAGCGCGGCCGCATTCGATCCCACGACGAAGTCCTGCAGGCTCGGCGGACTGCGCCGCGCCACCACCAGGGGCAGCTGCTCGGTCACGCTCAGTCGTCTGCGGCGGGCGGGTCGGCGCTGGCGCCGGCGTAGATCGGGCTCTGCAGCCAGCGGGCCTTGGCGTGACGCATCATGACCGCGATCGCGGCGGAAGCGGGCAGACCGAGCAGGACGCCGACGAAGCCGAAGAGCTGCCCGCCGGCGAGCACCGCGAAGATCACGGCCACCGGGTGGAGCCCGATGCGGTCCCCGACCAGCGTGGGCGTCAGCAGGGCCGTTTCGAGGACCTGGCCGACGCCGAACACCAGCAGCACCCACAGGATGGGCAGCAGGGCCTGTTCCTGGAAAAGCATCGCGATCACGGCCGAGATGAGCCCCACGAAGAGGCCGAGATAGGGCACGAAGCTGACCACGCCGGCGCTGATGCCGATGAGCAGCGCCAGATCGAGGCCCACCAGCCACAGTCCGGTGGTGTAGATCAGCGCCAGTGCCGCCATCACCAGCAGCTGGCCGCGCAGGAAGCCGGCCAGCACATCATCGGTCTCGGTGGCGATCTCGCGCACCTTGCCCACCACCGAGCGCGGGATCATGCCGTCGATCCATGCCACCAGGCGGTCCCAGTCGCGCAGCAGGTAGAAGGTCACCACCGGCACCATCAGGACGTTGACGAACAGGGTCAGGAGCGCGCCGCCCGACTGCGTCGCCTTGAGCAGGACATCGCGGGCGATGCTGCCGGCCTGCTGCCAGTTGTCGCGCACCAGGCCGCGCAGGCTCTCGCTGTCGATGCGGCCGCCCTCGGGCAGGACCACGCCGATCGCGGGCAGCGCGGTGTCCTGGAACCATTGCAGGTATTCCGGCAGGCGCTGCAGGAATACCTGCACCTGCTGCTGGAGCATCGGCACCAGCAGCGCGAGCACCAGCAGCGACCCCAGCGTGATCGCCGTGAACACGACCACCACGCCGCCGGTGCGCGAGAACCGCATGGCCTCCAACCGGTCGACCAGCGGATCGCCGAGATAGGCCAGGGCCCCGCCCAGCACGAACGGCAGCAGGATCGGGGCGAGCAGCCACAGCAGGACCAGTAGGCCGATGCCCACGCCCAGCCAGATCCATGCTTCGGTACGCTGCGAAATCGGGTTTGCGGACATACTGGCGGGCGGAAGGCGCGGCAACGAAGCGCGCTGCCGCAGGTGGGACGCGCCTGCAATAATAGCGCTCCCGATCGCTTTCTTCCGCAGCCGTGCGGCCCTCATGAGCAATAGCCCGCTGACTTACCGTGATGCCGGTGTCGATATCGATGCCGCCGACGCGCTGGTGACCGACATCAAGCGCCTGGTCGCGCCCACCCGGCGCCCGGAGACCATCGGCGGCGTCGGCGGTTTCGGCGCGCTGATGCGGATTCCGGCCGGCTACCGCGATCCGGTGCTGGTATCCGGCACCGACGGTGTGGGTACCAAGCTCCGCCTCGGCATCGACTCGGGCCAGGTGCGCGGACTCGGCGTCGACCTGGTCGCGATGTGCGTCAACGACATCCTCTGCCTGGGTGCCGAGCCGCTCTTCTTCCTCGACTACTACGCCACCGGCAAGCTCGACCGTGCCACTGCCGCTGAGGTGGTCGCCGGCATCGCCGACGGCTGTGTGCAGGCAGGTTGCGCGCTGATCGGCGGCGAGACTGCGGAGATGCCGGGCATGTACGGCAGCGGCGACTTCGATCTTGCCGGTTTCGCGGTCGGGGTCGTCGAGGGCGACGCGATCATCGACGGCAGTCGGCTCGTGCAGCCCGGGCACGTGCTCATCGGCCTGCCGTCGTCGGGCCTGCATTCCAACGGCTACTCGCTGGTGCGCGCCATCGTCGCGCGTCAGGGAGCGGGCCTCGATGCGCCGCTCGGCGAGAGCACGCTGGGCGCGGCGCTGCTCGCGCCCACGCGGATCTACGTGCCGGCGGTGCGCGCCCTGATGGCATCGGTGGCGGTGCACGGCATGGCCCACATCACCGGTGGCGGCATCACCGACAACGTCCCGCGCTTCCTGCCCGACGACTGCGAGGCGGTGATCGATGCCGCGAGCTGGGAGCGCCCGGCCATATTCGACTGGCTTGCCGAGCACGGCGGCGTCAGCGACAGCGAGATGCTGCGCACCTTCAACTGCGGCATCGGCTTCGTGCTGGCGGTGGCGGCCGACGATGTCGACACGGCGCTGCGCGTGCTGCGCGATGCCGGCGAAGCGCCGACCGTCATCGGCTCGGTGCAGGCAGCCGACGGGAAGCGGGTGCGCTACACCGGATGACGGCACGGCTGTGCGTGGTGGTTTCCGGCCGCGGGCGCAATCTGCGCGCACTGCAGGCCGCATGCGATGCCGGCGCCATCGACGGCCGCATCACGCGCGTCATCGGCAATCGGCCGGACGCGCCGGCACTGGCCTTCGCGCGCGAGGCGGGCCTGCCGGTGCAGGTGGTGGACGACCGCGCCCATGCCGATCGCGGCGCCTTCGACCGCGCGCTCCGGGCGGCGATCGCCGACGCGGCGCCCGACTGGGTGCCGCTGGCCGGCTTCATGCGCATCCTGGGTGACGAGCTGGTCGAGGCCTTCGCCGGGCGCATGCTCAACATCCATCCATCCCTGCTGCCGCGTCATCGCGGTCTGCACACCCATCGCGCCGCGATCGCGGCGGGCGATGCCGAGCACGGCGCCAGCGTGCACTTCGTCACCGGCGAGCTCGACGGTGGCCCGCTCATCATTCAGGGGCGATGCAGCGTCGAGGCGGAAGATGACGAGCAGAGTCTTGCGCGGCGTGTGCTCGAGACCGTGGAGTTGCGCATCTATCCGCAGGCCGTGGCGTGGGCCTGCGCCGGGCGCCTCCAGTGCCGCGACGGTCACGCATGGCTCGACGGTTCGGCGGAAGGCATGCCGAAGACCATGGACGATCTGGAACAGGATTTCTGAGCATGCGCATGCAACGATGGGTTCAGGCGGCGACGCTGGCCGCGGCAGCGGTGGGGCCCGCCGGTGCCGCCGGCGGCGGTGGCGTCTCGGTCGGTGCGGCCGGCGATGCGGTCGACATGCTGCCCACCTTCAAGGCGGTGTACGCGGCCACCTGGAACGGCATCAAGCTGGGCGAGATCACGCTCGAGCTGGAGCGCGAGGGGACCTACTGCTACCGCTACCAGTCGCACGCCCGGCCGCGCGCCATGGTGCGCATGTTCTACGGCGAGCCCGCCGAAACCAGCCATTTCTGCCTCGTCGACGGCGCGGTCAAGCCGGTGCGCTTCCGCTTCGATCACGGCGACGACAGCTACGAGCTCGATTTCGACACCGTCGACAGCGTCGTGCGCGGCGCGGGCGAGACGCGCGAGCTGCCCGACAATGCCCAGGACCGCTTCGGCATGCATCAGGCCGTTCGCGCCTGGATCATGCGGCAGGCGCCGGAACCGCCCGCGGGCGACTTCACCTTCTCGATGGTGGAGGACGACCGCATCGCCGAGTACACGCTGCGCGTGACGGGCGAAGAGTCGGTGAAGGTGCCCGCCGGCAGCTACGACGCATTCCTGCTGGAGCGCATCGATCCGCGCCGCATCGGACGATTCTGGGTGGCGCCGGGTGCCGACTACATGCCGGTGAAGGTCGAGAACGGCAAGGACGGTGATGTCCAGCTCACCATGGAGCTGCTGCGCTACACCCCGAAGGACGATGCGCCCGAGGCGTCGGCCGGCGAGAGCTGACGCTCAGGTCCCGTCGGCGGTCGCCTCCAGGCGGCCCTCGTCGCGCAGCTTCTCGAGGTGCGCGTTGATGTTGAGCCGGGCGAGCGGCATGAGGAACGCCGGCGTGTCGGCGCCGTAGATGGTCTCCAGCATGGCGTCGACGTCGGCCCCCCCGGCGTGCAGCGCGAGCACCTGCGATTCGCGCTGACGGCGATGGGCGAGCGTCTGGGCCAGCTTCCAGGTGCCGCCCATGGCCATCCCGTGGGACGGCACGATGACCGCCGGGTCGAGGTCGATCACGCGCTCCAGCGAGCGGAAGTAGGCGGCCATGTCGCCCTCGTCGCCACCGACCACCACCGTGCCGATGCCCTGGATGAGGTCGGAGACCACGCACCAGGCGCGCGAATCGGGCAGCGGCGCCAGCTGTCCGGCGTCGTGGCCGGGCACCGCGATGACGCGCACCGGTTCCGTCATCCAGCGGCCGATGGTGTCGCCTTCGGCGAGCTCCCGGACGGTGATGCCGTCGAACCAGTCGGTACCCTCGCGCGCCGCGATGCGCGTGCGCGTATCCGCCGAGCAGAGCAGCGGGACGCCGCGCTCGCGGGCCAGACGGTTGGCGCGCTCGTTGTGGTCGGGATGATGATGGGTCAGCATCACTGCATCGAGCGGCCAGGGCGCCACCGTGGCGTGCAGGCGTTCGAAGGCATCCTCATCGGCCGGTGAGGGATCGACCAGGATGCCGCCGCTGTCGCCATCGACGATGTAGAAGCAGTTGGTGTGCTGCGCCGGCGGGATGGTCTTCGAGTGCACGGCCAGGATGCGCAGGCCCGCCACCGGCTCGTACCAGGCGGTGGCGCCGTCGCTTCCGAAGCGTTCGCGGAAGTCGGGCGCCGCGGGCTGCTCGGCGTCGCTGGCCAGCGCCTCCAGCACCGCCAGGGTCGGGGGCGCGCACAGCAGCCGGCCGCGCCGCCACTGGTTCAGCCATTCCTCGGGCGTGCGCCAGTCGGTCTCGGTGATCTCGTCCGCCTGCAGGGCGAGCGCCGGCTCGACGCGCAGCGTGATGCAGTAGAAGCGGGTCGCGAAGCGGTGCGGCGCGAAGCGCGGCGTGGTCGCACAGCCGAGTTCCGCGATGTCCGCCACCTGATGGTCGGCCAGCATGCCGGCGATATCGACGCCGATCTCTTCGTGGACTTCGCGCACCAGCGCGCGCTGGAGCGCGAGCGCGACGTCCTCGTCGTCGCGTCGGTCCTCGGGGTCGACCTTTCCGCCCGGGAACGCCCAGTATCCGGGGAAGGCCTTCAGCTGCTCGTGGCGCCGCGCCAGCAGGACGCGGCCCTCGTGGAGGATGACGCCTGCGGCGGCGTCGTGGATCACCGATGACATGCGGAGCGGGAAAGCGTGAGGGCGGACGGAGCAGGGTAACGCACGGGCGATACCGGGCGGTTGCTCATCGGCCCTTGAGATTCTGCAGGGCGCGGCGCTGCTTCTTGTCCGGCCGGCCCGTCGGTGTCGGGGCCCGGCGTGCCCGGCGGTCGAGGCGCTCCTGTTCGCGTGCCGCCGCGCTCTCGGCGAGCTCCTCGTAGAGCTGCTGGGCCTCCGGGGCGCCGCGACGCTGATCAGACAGGCCGCGCACCACGATCTCGAAGGTTTCGTTGCCGCGCCGTATGCGCAGGCGGGCTCCGCTGCGCACCTGCTTGCCGACCTTGGGGCGCTCGTCGTCGTAGCGCACATGACCCGCCTCGATGGCCGCCCGCGCCATCGAGCGGGTCTTGAAGAAGCGCGCGGCCCAGAGCCACTTGTCGAGGCGGACGCTGCCGCCGTCGTCACCGTCGCTCATGATGTCGCGGTCAGAGGTGCAGCCCGCACTCCGTCTTGGCCTTGCCCTGCCAGCGTCCGGCGCGTCCTTCGCCCTTGACGGTGCAGTGCACGCAGCCGATCGACTGATAACCCTCCGCCACCAGCGGATGGAAGGGCAGGTCGTGCTCGGCGATGTAGGCGTCGCGCTCCTCGCGCGTGACGTCGATCATCGGGTTGAACTTGAGGATCCCGCGGCGCCACTCGAATATCTCCATGCCGGCGCGATTGTCGGTCTGCCAGCCCATGAGGCTCGACACCCAGACATCGTACTCCGGCTTGGCCGCCTCCAGCGGCTCGACCTTGTTGACCGCGCAGCAGAAATCCGGGTCGCGCTCGTAGGTCTTGTCGTCGCGCGTGAACTGGTGCTTCCAGTCCTCCGCGCTCAGCGAGAACACGTCCAGGCCGAACAGCTCGGTCAGGTAGTCCTTGTAGGCCAGCGTTTCCGGGAAGTGGTACCCGGTATCGATGAAGGCGATGCGCTGCTCGGGCCGGACGCTGTGGATGATGTGCAGGAAATACGCCGAGGTGGCGGCGAAGGACGACGTCACCAGCACGCGGCCCGGCTCGAAGTCCTTGTACAGTCGCTGCAGGCGCTCGCGGAAGTCGAGCGGCGCATAGTCGGCGTTGAGCTGCGCGATGCGCGCCTCGCTGGGCGCGGAGCGCGACGGATCGGCCCCCGCGGTGCCCGGATGCACGGTCGGCGTGTCGCTGACGCTCTGGATGGCTTCGAATCCCATGCCGCGTATTGTAGGGATATGCGCCGGCTTTAAAACCGAACGGGCGCAATATCTTTATTGTTATGCCGTCAGGGAATGATGGCGCGCCCGCTCAGTCGCCGGGCGGGTCGCGCCGGTCGACGCGTTCGCGGACCACGACCTCCTCGAACTCGCCCTCGATGATGACGGGCTCGCGCAGGTCGGGGCGGGCGCGCCGCACACCGGCATCGGCGGCTCGCGAGGCGGGCGCGCGCAGCCAGGGCAGGAGAAGCACGAGCCCGATGGCATCCGATATCGGCCCCGGAAGGATGAGCAGGGTGCCGGCCGCGAACAGGAGCAGGGTGTCGAGCAGCGTGCGCGTGGGCAGTTCATTCTGCGCCATCGCCGTCTGGATGCGCTGGATCGCGCGCCACCCGCTGCGCCGCATGATGATCACGCCGAGCGCGACGGTGGCGAGGAACCAGAGCAGTACCATGCCACCGCCGATCGCATCGGCGATGCGGGCGGTCAGCAGGATCTCCAGCACAAGCCAGACGATGACGAACAGAAGGGGCATGAGGGCCTCGTTCAGCGAGTTGAACAGCGTAGCAATAGCGCTGGACAAGGGATAGCACGGTGCTAGGGTCGGGGCGTGTCTGAACGGGGGAATCGCGCATCATGCAACGAAGGATCTTCTGCCTCGCAGTGTCGCTGGCGGGGACCGTTGGCCTCCCGGCCTGCGGGGGTACCGGCGAGGCTGGCCTGGCCCCGCCGTCGGAGACCGGCACGCTGCGCGTCGTGACGCGCAACGCGCCGACCGCGTACGTCATGAACGCTGCCGGCAGCCCATCGGGCCCCGAGCACGATCTCGTCGCGGCCTTCGCCGGGGAGCGGGGATGGGACGTGACGTGGCAGGTGGAGATATCGACCGGTGACGTGCTGACCGCGCTCGAGCAGGGCGATGCCCACATCGCTGCCGCCGGCCTGACGCATACGGCGTCCCGGGATGCGCGCTTCCACGGCGCCGGGATTTACCACCGGATCACCGAGCAGCTCGTGTGCCAGCGCGGCAGCGTCCGCGCCGATGCCGTCGATGATCTGCCCGCCGATCTCCGCATCGTGGTGGGCGAGGGCACGGCCTACGCCGAATCCCTGGAAGCACTGCTGACCGGCGACGATGCCCCGGCCTTCGAGACCGACGACAGCCGGGGTACGGAGCGCCTGCTGCAGCGGGTCGCCGAGGACGGCGGGTTCTGTACCGTGGCCGATTCCACCATCGTGGCGATGAACCGTCGCGTCTTTCCGGCACTCGATGTCGTGCTCGATCTGGGGGTGCCGCGCCAGCTCGGCTGGTACAGCGCGGACGAGGGGATGGCGGCCGAGGCCGCCGCGTGGATGGCCGGCGAGACCGGCGCACGGGCGGTCGCGACCATCGACGAGCGCTACTACCAGTACATTCCGGAATTCGACTTCGTCGACATGCGTGCGCTCAAGCGGCGCATCGACTCTCGGCTGCCGGACTACCGCCGCTACTTCGAGAAGGCTGCGGCCAACACCGGTCTGGCGCCGGACCTGCTGGCGGCGCTGTCGTATCAGGAATCGCACTGGGATCCGGAGGCCAGGAGTCCGACCGGGGTGCGCGGCATCATGATGCTGACCCGGCGCACCGCGAAGGCGCTGGGCGTGGAGGATCGACTGGACCCCGCACAGGCCATCGACGGCGGCGCGCGCTATCTCGCCGATCAGCGCGAGCGGTTGCCGGAAGCCATCCCCGAGCCGGACCGCAGCTATCTGGCGCTGGCCGCCTACAACGTTGGCCGCGCGCATCTGCTGGATGCGCGCAAGCTGGCCCGCGATCTCGGCCGCGATCCGGATTCCTGGGCGCACATGCGCGAGGTGCTTCCGCTGCTCACCGAGCCGCGCTACTACAAACAACTGAAGTACGGATACGCGCGCGGTCACGAGCCGGTGCATTACGTCCAGCGCATCCGCAACTACCGCGACGTCATCGCCTCCGGACTAGAGCGGTAACCGGCGGCGCGGCTGTCACGGAAGCGTCACGCGCGGTCCCGACAATCCCCCACCTTTCGGTGCGGGGATCCGCCATGACGCATGGGGCAGGAGGGCCGTTCGGCCGCCGCCAATTCCTTCTCGCCGGCGCTTCTGCCGGTGCCACGGCAGTCCTGCCCGGACTGATGGCGGGTTGCGGCGGCGGCGGTGGCGGAGAGAGCGGCGACGTGATCGCGGCGGTCAACGGCGCCGCGCACGACGCGGGCGGCATCAGCGCAGACGGACTGGCGCTGCCGCGCGGCATCCACGCCAGCTTCAGTGCCGATCCGCGCAGCACCCGCACGCTCACCTGGTTCACCGACACCGGTTCCGACCCGGGCAGCATGGTGGAGTACGGGCCGGTGACGCCGGACATGGATGTGGAAGCGGTGCAGGGCGCTCCCTTCCCGGCGCGCACCGACGGCACGGTCGATCCGGTCCACGGCGTCGATGCCCTGACTCACCGCGTCACCGCCAGCGGGCTCGATCCCGCGCTCCCCGTGCGCTACCGCGTCGGCGCGCCGGGCGCGTGGTCGAGCGTCCGGGTGCTGCCCGCCGCTCCCGCCGCGCCGGATCGCTTCCGCTTCTGCCACTTCGGGGACTCCGGGGTCACGGCACCGGCCGGCTGGGTGCGCGACGGGGTCATGACCGTGCAGCCCGATTTCGTGATCATCGCCGGCGACCTTTCGTACGCCGACGGCGATCAGCCCGTGTGGGACGAATGGTTCCAGCAGATGCAGCCGCTGATGGCCACCGTCCCGGTGATGGCCAGTCCCGGCAATCACGAGAACAAGGATGCCAACGGGCGCGGCTATCTCTCGCGCACGACCCATTTCGAACCGCCCGGCGCCCGCGGCTGGTACAGCTTCGACTACGGCCGCATGCACTTCGTGGCGTCCACGGGGGGCGCGTTCGCGGCGGATCTGCGCCTGCCCGCGGAGATCCTCTGGCTCGAGCAGGACCTCGCGCGCGCGGCCCTGCGCCGCGCCGCGGGCGAGATCGACTTCATCGTCTTCTTCAACCACTTCACCATCTGGACCGACCAGGAAGGGCGCAGCCCCAACGATCCCCTGCTGGTCGTGCTCCTGGAGCAGATCCTGCTGCGCTACGGCGTCGATCTGGTGGTGGTCGGGCACGATCACATCTATCAGCGCTCGCACAAGATGGCGTACGGACGACCGGCCGAGAACGGCTACGTCCAGATCACGCAGGGTGCCGGCGGGAAGTCCATGCGCGGCTTCGACCCGATCAGTGAATGGTCCGCGTCCGCGGAACGCCGCTACAGCTTCTGCGAGTACGACGTCGAGCCGGAGCGCGTCATGCTGCGCACCTGGGCCGTCGACGACACCGCCAACGAGCGGGCCGGCGGACTCGAACTGATCGACGAGCTCAGCATCGGCCTGCGCAACCTGGTGTTCCGCAACCGGGCCGCGGCGTCACCGCGCGGGTCGGCCGAATTGCTGCCCGACATCGAGGCGATCCGGCGCAACACGCTGGCGCGCAACCGGCGCGATTGCCCGGCGGACGGCCACACGCACCGCTGAACGCGATCAGCTCCGTGGTTCGCGCCAGCGCGTGGCGACGGCCTCGCCGCGGTCGGTATCGACGCGGGCCGTTACCACCAGCGCTGCCGCGAACAGCAGCACGCAGAAGACGATGGCATCGGCGAGACCGAACACGGCCTGGATGATGCCGAGCCCGACCATCCCGAACACCGCGGCGAGCTTCGCGACCATGCCCCATATGCCGAACATCTCGGCCGCCTTGCTGCGCGGTGTCAGCATGCCCACCAGCGCGCGGCCGGCGGACTGGCTGGAGCCCAGGCTGAGACCCGACAGCACGCCCGCGAACAGGAAGACGTACTGCGCTTCCCAGGCAACCCCGAAGAGCGTGTTCGCCACCGCCGCGACCGTGGGGGTCTGCCAGATCGCGACGATGGCCGCGATCCACAGCGCGAGCGTGGACAGATAGACCGCCTTCGCCCCGATCCGGCTCTGCAGGAAGCCGAACGCGATGGCGCCCACCGTGGCGGTGATCTGCACCGTTACGAACATCGCCACGCGCACCGACTCGTCCCAGCCGATCACCTGCGCCCCGTAGATGAACGCGAAGCTGATGACGATGTAGATGCCTGCCATCACGAAGAAGATGGACAGCATCAACAGGCTCAGGTCGCGGAAACCGCCGAGCCCGCGCAGGGTCGCGCGCACGCGGCTCGTGCCCAGCGCCAGCCAGGACGTGCCGGGCACCGGTGCGCGCCGGCGCCCGCGCTCGCGCACGAACGCGAAGGTGGGAATCGCCGCCAGCAGGAAGAAGACCGCCGCGAACGGTCCCACCCAGCGCACGGTATCGAAGTTCTCGACGCTGACCTCGCCGAGGAACGCCAGGGCGAAGGCGGTACTGACCAGGCCGCCGACATAGCCCATGCCCCAGCCCAGGCCCGATATCCAGCCCAGCGAGCGCGCCGGGCCGAGACCGGGGAGGAAGGCGGACACGAAGCTCTCGCCGACGCCGTAGAAGAAGTTCGACAGCACGATGAGCAGCACGCCCAGCCAGGCCATGCCCGGCTCCACGAAGAAGAGCAGGGCGGTGGTGGCGACGGTGCCCAGATAGCTCGCGAACAGGAAGCGCTTGCGCGTGCGCGTGGCGTCCATGATGGCGCCCGCGATCGGCGCCGCCACCACCACCATCAGTGAGCTGGCGGCCAGCGCCAGACTCCACAGCAGGTTGCCCATGCGGTAGTCGGGGGCGTCACCCACGATCACGCGCGTGAAGAGATCGCCGTAGATCACGGTGATGATCAGGAGGGTGTACGCCTGATTGGCGAAGTCGAACATGCCCCAGCCGACGATCTCGCGGGCGGGGGCCAGCTTGCGCGTGACCATGGGAAGGGGTCCTAATAGGGCGCGGGCAGCGTGCGGCGTCCGGTCAGGACCGGTTCACCGAGCGCTGCTAGCTTAGCGCTTGTCCCGCAAAGGGACAGTCCGTCGTCCGGCGGACTGCTGAACAACCACGCAACACGATTCGAGGGAGGTCACGATGTCGATTCATACCATTACCACGCGCGCTCTTCTGCTTGCGGTTCTCGGGCTCTTCGGTCTCACCGCCTGTGGTGGCGATGATTCCGCCGAGCCGTCGGAAACCATGGAAGAGGCCGGTGACGCCATTGAGGAGAGCACCGATGACATGCACGACGGTGCCGAGGAAATGGGCGACAGCATGGGGGACGCCATGGACGAGACCGGCGACGCCATGGAAGAGGGCGTAGAGAACGTCGAGGAAGGCGCCGAGGAAATGGGCGAGAGCATGGAAGACGCCATGGACGGGGACGACAGCACCAACTGATCATTCCCTCGGGCGTAGTGCCCCCGGGCGGGCGGATCCGACGCGGTCCGTCCGCCCTTTTTCATGCTGGCGGCATCGGCATCGGCCAGGCCGGCAGCGCCCACACCGGCGTCAGATCGGGTGGCAGCGGTGGCAGTCCGCCGAGCCGGATCCAGCGCTGATCGGGGTCATGGAAGTCCGATCCGGCGCTGGCGGCCAGGCCGAGGCGGCGACAGGCCGCGACGATGCGACCGCGGGCGGTGTCGATCGGCGCCGCGGTGCTGATCTCGGCGGCGTCGCCACCGGCGGCCGCGAAGGCGGCCAGGGTGCGCTCCCGGCGCGCGTGCGTGCCCCCGTAGCGGAGCGGGTGGGCGAGCACGGCGATGCCGCCGGCGGCGTGGATGGCCGCAACCGCCTCGGTGCAATCCGGCCAGTCGATGCGCCCGGCCGCCGCGCGTCCGTCGGCCAGATGGCGACGGAACGCGCTGCGCATGTCGCGCGCCACGCCGTCGGCCACCAGCAGCCGCGCGAAGTGCGTCCGGGTGAGGCCGTCGTGCCCGGTCAGCTCGCGGCAGCGCGCGAGCGGATCGCGCACGCCCGCAGCCGCGAGGCGCTCGGCGATGCGTTCGGCGCGTGCCGAGCGGCGGCGCGCGATATCCGCCAGCAGATCGAGCAGCGCCGGCGTATCCGGGTCGATGCCGAGCCCGACGACGTGAACGTTCTCGCCCGCCAGGGTGCACGACAGCTCGCTGGCATCGATCAGGGCGAGATCGTGTGCTTCGGCGGCCGCGCGAGCCTCGGCAAGACCGCGCACGGTGTCGTGGTCGGTGAGGGCGACCGCGCGCAGCCCGGCGCCGGCCGCCCGCGCCATCAGCGCGGTCGGGCTCAGCACGCCGTCGGAGGCGCGCGAGTGCAGGTGCAGATCCACCCACCCGCAATCGCGCTTCGGGTCCGGGACCGGTGACGGCGCGCTCACGGCGTCAGCCGACCCTCATCCGGCGGCGTTCTTGAGCCACTCGAGCAGGCTGACGATGCCGCTGACCACGGTTGCGGCGAAGCTGTAGGCGGCGCTCTTGATGGAGCCCCAGAGGGTGCCCTCGTTGCGGCGCCGGTCCAGTTCCTGATGACCGAGCTCGATGAGATAGGCATGGATGGCCATGGCTTCTTCCTCGTCGAGCGTATCGGCGAAACCGGGCATGCCCTCGTCGGCCTGCGCGCCACCGAGCACGATGCCGAGGAAGTTCCGGTGCGTGGTGGCGTCCATGGTGCGCAGATCGGCGATGTTGGGGTGGCTGATCCCGCGCGGGCCGTGGCAGTAGACGCAGTAGTGATGGTAGAGCGCATTGCCTTCATCGAGGGTGTCGCTGCTCGCCGTCGATTCCGGCGGCTCGGGTACGCGCTCCTGGCGGCGCACCGGCGGCAGCTGGCCGCCCGCGTCCAGCTTGAAGGTCATCAGGCGACCCTGCGTGGAAGGTGCCTCCAGCGTGTTGCTCGCGAATCCGAAGGACATGCCGAAGGCGCCGCCCCAGCCGACCAGGATGCTCACGTACTGCTCGCCATCGATGGTGTACGTGACGGGCGAGCCGATGATCCCCTGCTGGGCGTCGAAGGACCAAAGGATGTCGCCGCTGGCGGCATCGATGGCGCGCACCTGACCGCGGCCGGTGCCGTCGAAGACCAGACCGCCGCCGGTGCACAGCGCGCCGCTGTTCCACGGACTGCCGGCATCGGCACGCCAGACGGCTTCCTGCTTGATCGGGTCCCAGGCGAGCAGGAAGCCCGCTGCCATCGCCGACCCCACCTTGCTGACCAGCTCGGCGTCCATCCATGGCGGCACGGTGATGTCCTTCATCACATCCATGCCGACGTTCCAGAACTCGGGCTCGTACTCGAAATCGGCGTCGGCGCGGTACACCATCGCGAGCTGGCGTGCCGGGATGTAGACATAGCCGGTGTCCCGCGAGTAGCACATCGGCTGCCAGTTGTGGCCGCCCATGGGCGAGGGGAACTGGTAGACCGGGCCGTCGCTGTAGTCGTTGTCGGTCTCGATCGGGCGCCCGGTCTGCATGTCGATGCCCTCGGCCCACGACACCGGCACGTAGTTCTCGGCCGAGATCAGCTCGCCGGTGGCGCGATCCAGCACGTAGAAGAAGCCGTTCTTGGGCGCCTGCATGATCACTTCGCGCTGCTCGCCCTCGATCTCGAGGTCCGCGAGGATCAGGTGCTGGGTGGCGGTGTAGTCCCAGCCGTCGCCGGGGGTGGTCTGGTAGTGCCAGACGTATTCGCCGGTGTTCGGATCCAGCGCCACGATCGAGGACAGGAACAGGTTGTCGCCGCCCGACGGGCTGCGCACGTGCTTGTTCCAGGGCGTGCCGTTGCCGACGCCGATGTACAGCAGGTCGAGCTCCGGGTCGTAGGCCATGGAGTCCCAGACCGTGCCGCCGCCGCCGATCTCCCACCAGGGGCCGCCGCCCCAGGTTTCGGCGGCCCTCTCGAGGATGGGGTTCTCAAAGGGCTCGTCCGGGTTGCCCGGCACGGTGTAGAAACGCCACAGCATCTCGCCGGTCTCGGCATCGTAGGCGCTGATGTAGCCGCGTACGCCGAGCTCGCCGCCGCCGTTGCCGATGAGCACCTTGCCGTTCACCACGCGCGGGGCGCCGGTGATGCTGTAGGGCCGCTCGAGATCGACGGTGAGCTTGTCCCAGATCACCGAGCCGTCCTCGGGGTCGAGCGCGATCAGGCGCCCGTCGATGGTCCCGACGTAGAGCCGGCCCTTCCAGACCGCCATGCCGCGATTGACCACGTCGCAGCACATGTACTTCGCGCGCGAGCGGTCCACGTCCAGGTCGTTGCGCCAGATCACCTTGCCGGTGCGGCCGTCGACCGCGATGACCTCGCTGTAGGTCCCGGTGAAGTAGAGGATGCCGTCGATGACCAGCGGCGTGGCCTCGAGCCCGCGCTTGGTGCCGAGATCCGTGTACCAGGCCAGGCCCAGACGGTCGACGGTCTCGGTGTTGACGGCATCGAGCGGACTGTACCGTTCCTCCGCGTAGTTGCGGCCGTGGCTGATCCAGTTCCCCGGCTCACTGTCGGCGGCCATGATGCGCGTGCCGTCGACATCCAGTGACGCCGGTGCACCGACGGTGAAGGCGCACAGCAGGAAGCCCGCGCAAGACCGCAACGGAAGGAAGGAACGTGCCATCGAGTGTCTCCTGAGCCGGTTGACCGCGACTTTTATGAACAGCTGTTTATTTTAACGCAACGCCGTTGCAGCGACGTTCACGAAAGCAGGGCGTAGGGCCCGCCCTTGTCGAGCGCGCGCTGGTAGGCGGGGCGCGCCCGGGCGCGTTCCACGAAGTCCGCAATGGCGGGGCGCGCCTTGCCGCCGTCCGTGGTGGCGCGCGCCGCGGCGGCCTCGAGCGGAAAGCTCATCAGGATGTCCGCGGCGCTCCAGTCGCTGCCCACGAAGTGCCCGGTGGCGGACAGGCTGGACTCGATGTAGTCCAGATGCAGATCGAGCTGGGGGCCGAGGAAGCGCGTCATGAAGTTCGATTCGATGCCGCGCATCAGCGGCCGCATCAGGCGCGGTGCCTGCTTGGGCAGCTGGCTGAAGACCAAGCGCATAACCAGCAGCGGCGCGATCGAGCCTTCCGCGTAGTGCAGCCAGTGCCGGTAGCCGAGGTGCTCCGCGGTGCCGGGTGCCGGCGCGAGGGTGCCGTCGTCGAAGCGTTCGACCAGATACTCCACGATGGCGCCGGACTCGGCCACGACGGTATCGCCGTCGGTGATCAACGGCGACTTGCCGAGCGGATGGACCTGCTTCAGCTCGGGCGGTGCCAGCATGGTCTTGGCGTTGCGGTTGTAGCGGCGGATCTCGTACTCGGCGCCGAGCTCCTCAAGCAGCCAGAGGATGCGCTGCGAGCGCGAGTTCTCCAGGTGGTGGACGACGATCATGCTCTCTCCCCGTTGTGAATCGCCGGTCAGTGTGCCGGTTTCGGGCGATCGGCGTACCAGTGGTCGAGGGCGGCGCGTTCGCTGTCCCGGCGCGCCTCGCCGCGCGGCACCCAGTGCCGGTGGGAGCGCGCCGCCTGCACCAGGAATTCGAGAAGCGTGGTGTGCTGGCGCAGGATGCGCCGATGCCGGTGCGGCGAGAGCGGATTGAAGATGCCGAGCAGACTGAACAGCTGCGAAGGCGACTTCTTCACCCAGAGCCAGGACCCCATCTCCAGCGTGAGCGGGAGAAAGAGCGGTGCATGCGCGCGCTCGCGGCTGCGCAGGTAGAGGTGGTCCCAGAGATCGCCGTGCGTGGTGTAGCGGTTGGCCTGCGGCTCGATCAGGTAGATGCTGTGATACGGATGCGCGTCGCGGAAGCGGCAGCGCAGCGCGTAGATCTCGGCGAGGCACTCGATGGGCGCCAGGGTGTGCGCGTAGGGGAACCACAGGCGATCGCGGGCACCGAAGCCGGAGTGGCAATCGAGGCTGAGCGCGAAGGGCTGGCTCAGCAGGCGCGATTCGACCACATCGCACACCGCGCGCGCCTCGGGTGCCATGCCGGCATCGCGTGCACCGCGATACCACGGCAGGTGCGTCGACAGCCGCTGTCCGCCGAGCAGCAGTGGCGTGCGGTCGCGGGCTTCCACCGGCGCATTGCGCATCAGGTCGATGCCGTCGGGGTTGCTGCGCCGGCCGGCCCGCATGCCGCCCGGGTTGACCAGCGGCATGAAGACCAGCCGCAGGTGCTGCAGCGTTTCCTGCAGACCCGCGTCCCAGTCGAGCCGCTCGACGAGACCCTGGAGGAAGGCGAGCACCACCTGGCTTCCGATGCGCTCGACGCCGTGCACGCCTCCGAAGAAGCCGATCGCCGGCGCATCGGGCGCCGTGCTGCCGAGCTCGACGCAGTGCAGGGGGAGGTCGTCGCGGTCGACGTGCGCGACGATGTCGGCACGCAAGTGGCGGGCGCCGCGCGCCAGCAGGTACTCGAGGTGGTGCAGCTCGGGGAGGGTCCCCGCGCGCTGCAACGGGGACAGGTGCTTCACCGCATTCGCCATTGCTTGCCGGTGTGCGCATCATAGCGGCGCCGCTTGATGGGGCGGTTACAGGCCTGCATCCCGTTGCGCGGCATGCGCGTATAACCCCCATGACCCGATCCCCGCTCCCCCGCGGCGCACGCTCTGCGCTCGCCCTGATCGTCGCGCTGGCCCTGGCGGCCTGCGCGACCCACATCAACCGTCCCGCAGCCCGGTCAACCGCCGCCCCGGACCGTTTCACCTACAGCGTCGATGTCCAGCGCCGCTATACCCCGCCGGACTGGCCCGAGACCCTGTACGCGGACCTCTACCGGCCGGAGGCGCCGGGAGCGCGCCCTGCGGTACTGCTGGTCCACGGCGGCGGCTGGGAAGGCGGCGAGCCGGACGACATGCGCGGCATTGCCGAGCGGCTGGCCGAGGCCGGCTTCGTGGTGATGAATGTGGCCTACCGCCTCGCGCCGGCGTATCGCTTCCCGGCGCCCCTGCACGACCTTCAGGCGGCGGTGCGCTGGCTGCGGACCCACGCCGGGGAGCTCGGTGTCGACAGCGCGCGGATCGCGGGCTTCGGCTACTCCGCGGGCGCCCATCTGGTGGCGCTTCTGGCCCTGGCGCCGGCGACGCCGGCGCTCGATGCGCCGCACGGCGGTCCGGATACCCGGCTGCAGGCGGTCGTCGCCGGGGGAACGCCCACCGACCTGCGCAAGTTCGACGGCGGCCGTCTGGTGCCGCAGTTCCTGGGCGGCACGCAGGCAGAGGTCGCCGATCGCTATGCGTTGGCGTCACCGGCGGTCCATGTCACCCCCGAGGCACCACCGTTCTTCCTCTATCACGGCGGCAGCGATCTGCTGGTGTCCGTGGATCACGCCGAGGATCTGTTCGAGCGTCTGCAGGCGGCTGGGGTCCCGGCCGAGTTCTTCCGCATGCATCTGCGCGGTCACATCGCTGCCTTCCTGACCGACGGTACCGCGCTTGAGCGCGCCATCGGGTTTCTCGACCGAACCCTGCCGCACCGCTAGGCATCGGCCATGCACAATGACGCGCTCACCCCGGGGGAGCGCGTCATGCCGCGTTACGACATCGTTGTGTTCGGTGCCACCAGCTTCGTGGGCCGGTTGGTCTGCCGTCATCTGCTGGCACGGCACGGAGCGCAGGGAGAACTGCGCTGGGCGATGGCCGCCCGCTCGCGCGAGCGTCTCGAGGCCGTGCGTGCCGAGCTCGGCCCGGACGCGGCCGCCGTGCCGCTGGTGATGGCGGATTCCGGCGACGAAGTCTCGCTGGGCGCGATGGTGGGGGCGACCCGGGTGGTGCTGTCGACGGTGGGGCCCTATGCGCTCTACGGATCGCTGCTGGTACGCCTCTGCGCCGAGCAGGGCGTCGACTACTGCGACCTCACCGGCGAAGTGCCGTGGATGGCGCGCATGCTGGCGGCACACGGCGATACCGCGGCGCGGAGCGGGGCACGCATCGTGCACTGCGCCGGCTTCGACTCGGTGCCTTCCGATGTCGGCGTGCACGTGCTGCAGCGCGAAGCGGCCACGCGTCTGGGAGCGCCCTGCACGCGCGTCGGGATGCGGCTGAAGGCGGCGAGCGGCGCCTTCTCCGGCGGCACCGTTGCCAGCCTGCTGAATGTGCTGCGCGAGGCCCGTGCCGACGACGAGACCCGCGCGCTGCTGGCGGATCCGTATGCGCTCTGCCCGCGCGAGGGCCGCCCGTCGACCGAGCAACCGGAAGTCGGCCTGACGGCGCGCGATGCCCTGTCCGGTGGCTGGATCGCGCCCTTCATCATGGGCGCCATCAATACCCGCGTGGTGCACCGCTCGCACGCGCTGCGCGCCCACGCCTGGGGTGCCGACTTCCGCTACGACGAGGCGGTGATGACCGGAGGCGGCGTCCGGGGCTGGATGGGCGCTGCCGGCATGGGCGCCGGTCTCGGTGGCTTCATGGCGGCACTGTCGGTGCCGCCGACGCGCTGGCTGCTGGAGCGCTTCGTGCTGCCGGCGCCTGGGGAGGGGCCGTCCCCGGAAGCGCAGGAGCGCGGCTTCTTCGACATCCGCCTGTTCGGCCTCACCGCCGACGACGCATCGCTGCAGCTGCGTGTCACCGGCGACCGCGATCCGGGCTACGGGTCGACCTGCAAGATGATCGGCGAGGTCGCGGTGGCGCTCGCCGACGGCATCGGCGAGTACCCGGGCGGCGGCTTCTTCACGCCTTCCGTGGCGCTCGGCGATGCGCTCGTCGAGCGCCTGGAGGCGCACGCCGGCATGACCTTCGAGGTGATCGACTGAGCCGACGGCTGCCGGCTCACAGACCCGCGCGGTAGCGCAGCGGGCTGCAGCCGCTCCAGCGACGGAAGGCGCGCGTGAAGGCGCTCTGCTCGGAATAGCCGAGCAGGTGCGCGATCTCGCCCAGCTGAAGCCGGCGGTCGGCGAGATGGTCGCGGGCAAGCTGGTAGAGGCATTCGTCGCGCAGGACCCGGAAGCGCAGGCCCTCGGCCGCCAGACGCCGGTGCAGGCTGCGCGTCGACAGGTGCAGGCGGGCGGCGACCGCCTCGGCGCCGGCGTTGCCGTCGTGCAGCAGGGCGGGGATCAGCGCGCGGATGCGGTCGCTGAGCTCGCCGCGCGGCGGCAGGTGGGCGAGCTGTCGTTCGGCCTGCTCGCGCAGCAGCGCCAGCAGATGGGGGTCGGGACTGCGCAGGGGCAGGCTCAGCCAGGATGCGGGCACCAGAACGCGGGTGGCGTCCTGCGCGAAGCGGACCTCGCATCCGAGCACGGCCTCGTACGGGGCGACATCGGGCGGCCGCGGATTGACGAAGTCGATGCGCCCGGCGGCGAGATCGGCGCGTCCCGTCATGTCGCGCGCCAGCTGGACCAGTGCGGTGATGGCGGTCTCGTCGACCAGCGCACCCGGTCTTCCGTTCTCGGTACCCCATTCCAGCACCAGATGACGGTCGATCGCGCGCACGCGCAGCGGGCTGACGTCGTAGAACAGGCGCTCGAACTCGCGCAGCCGCTGCAGCGCCGCGCCCAGATGCGGGCATGCGAGCAGGACATAGCCCATCAGTCCGAAGTGCGAGGGCGTCACGCGGCGGCCCAGGTGAAGGCCGAGCAGCGGATCGTCGAGGCGGCCGGCGGCGTGCTCGAGCATGGTCTTCCAGCGCGCCACCGGGAATCGCGTCGGGGTTTCGGCGTGCCCGGACGGCGCCGGCGCACCAAGCGCGTGCGGCGCATCGATGCCCTGCTCCGCGAGGTAGTCGTAGAGCAGCAGCACGTAGCTGTTCGGTATCGCGCCGCGCAGCGGCTCCGGAGCGGTCATGGCGCAAAGTGTCAAAAATCGGGCCGGCCGGGTCAATCCCCGGCGGTCGCGATGGCGCATAGTGCCGACGAAGCGTGATAGCGAGGAGACCCCACGCATGGAAGCCATCATCGATCAGGTGCACGCCCTCCTGGGACCGCACGTCGACTGGAAGCAGGTGCTGCTCACCGTGATGGTGCCGCTGTTCCTGGCGGCATTCGGCATCGAGTACGCGGCGATGCGCGCGCGCGGACGGACCGAGTCCTTCGAGTGGCGCGACATCCTCACCAATCTCGGCCTGGGCGGCAGCTACCAGATCTTCGAGAGCATCGCGCATCTGCTGGTGACCGGCGCGGCCGTGGTCTGGCTCTACCAGTTCCGGCTGTTCGACATTCCGGTGGATGCCTGGACCATCCTGCCCATCTTCATCGGCGTGGAGTTCTGCTACTACTGGTTCCATCGCGGCAGCCATCGCATCCGGTGGTTCTGGAGCGCGCACGTCGTGCATCACTCCAGCGAGCGTATGAACATGACCACCGCCATGCGCCAGAGCCTGCTGTACTCGATCACCGGCTGGTGGCTGTTCTTCATGCCGCTGGTGCTGCTGGGCGTGCATCCGGCGGTGGTGTTCTTCCTCTACGGCGTCAACCTGACCTACCAGTACTTCGTGCACACCGAGGCGGTCGGCAAGCTGCACCCCTGGATCGAGTACTGGTTCAACACGCCCAGCCATCACCGCGTGCATCACGGCAAGAATCCGCAGTACATCGACCGCAACTTCGGCGGCGTGCTGATCTGCTTCGACCGCTGGTTCGGCAGCTTCGAGCCCGAGGACGAGAAGGTCGTCTACGGCATTCCGCGCCAGATCCGCAGCCACAACATCCTGACGCTGAACTTCCACGAGTTCCGCGACATGTGGCGCGACGTGCTGCGCCCCGGGCCGCTGACGCAGCGTCTCAAGCACCTCTGGAAGCCGCCCGAGTACGTGCGCCCCGCCGATGACACCGCATCCCGCCCTGCGGCATCCTGACGCTGCCGCGGCACGGGCGGGGAGACCATGACAACGAAGACGCGCAACCCCACCGGCTGGGGCTATGTCGAGGACGCGCTGGATGCGCGCGAACGCAAGGCGCTGGTGCCGATGGCCGGCGCGCTGTTCGGGGGCGCGCTCCCCGATGCGGCGCCGGCCCCGCCGGCCGCGGACATCGCGCTTCCGCGCACCCGCGTCGCGGTGCCGACATCGCTGGCGGACACGGTCAGCGACGACCACGCCGCGCGCGTGCTGCATGCGCGCGGCCGCAGCTTCCCCGATCTCGTCGATCTGCGCGGCGAGCACCTCGGGAACGTCCCCGACGCGGTGGCGACGCCGCGCGACGAAGGCGAACTGCTGGCGGTGCTCGACTGGTGCGACAGCCGGAACCTGGCCGTGATCCCCTTCGGCGGCGGTTCCAGCGTGGTCGGCGGCGTGACGCCCGAAGGAACCGACGCCTTTCCCGGCGTCGTCACGCTGTCCCTGCAGGCGATGAACGCCGTGCACGACATCGATGCCCGCGCCGCCAGCGTGCACGCCGGCGCCGGCATCCTCGGGCCCGATCTGGAGACTGCGGTGAAGGCGGAAGGGCTCGCGGTGCGCCACTTCCCGCAGTCTTACTTCCACTCCTCGCTGGGCGGCTGGGTGGCGACGCGCGGCGCCGGGCACTTCTCCACCCAGCACGCCAAGATCGAGGACCGCGTGCAGGCACTGCGCATGGTGCTGCCGGACGGGCGTGTCGCCGAGACCCGACGCCTTCCCGCCGGCAGCGTCGGGGTCGACCCGAATCGTCTGTGGTGCGGTTCCGAAGGGACCCTCGGCATCATCACGTCGGCGTGGCTGCGCTGCGTGCGGACGCCGACGGCGCGCGACGGCTGCGGCATCGCCTTCGAGCGCTTCGAGGACGCCCTGGAGGCCGCGCGCACCATGCTGCAGGCAGGGCTGTATCCGACCCAGCTGCGCATTCTCGACCCCTACGAGCACATGGTGTCGCGCATGATGGCCGGCCGCAGCGCGCGCGGCGCCCTCATGGTGCTGGCCTTCGAGTCGGCTGGGGCGCCGGTGGCGCCGCTGATGGCGGCTGCGTGCGATATCGCCGCGCAGCACGGCGGAGCCGCCGAAGCGCGCGACGGCGACGAAGCGACCGGTGACTGGAAGAACACCTTCTTCCGGCAGCCCTACCTGCGCGACGCCATGCTCGACCACGGCGCACTGCTCGACACCTTCGAGACCGCCGTCACCTGGTCACCGGTGCCGATGGCCTACCACGGCATCCGGCAGGCCGTGCTGGATGCGCTGGGCCGCGAGTGCGGGGGCGGGGCGGTGACCTGCCGCGTGACGCACGCCTACCCGGACGGCTGCTGCCTGTACTTCGGGTTCTTCGCCGCCGGCGAGCGCGCGGCGCTCAAGTCGCAGTGGCAGGCGGTGCGGGACGCCGCCGCCGAGGCGGTCATCGCGCACGGCGGAACCGCATCGCACCACCACGCCATGGGCCGCCTGCACCGGGGCTATGCCCGCGCCGAGCTGCCCGAGGCCTTCATCGATGCGCTGCACGGCGCCCGCGCCCGGCTGGATTCGGCGGGGCGCATGAACCCGGGATTGCTGCCGGCGCCCTGACAGCGCCGCGCACCGGGGTTTAATATTGCACTGCACAAATTCCTGCGCGAGCGCAGTGCCATGACCGAGATCGATACCGAGGCTCCCGTCTGCGTCACCGGTGCGTCCGGATACATCGCCGGATGGATCGTGCGCTATCTGCTCGAGGCCGGGCATACCGTGCACGCCACCGTCCGCAATCCGGCCAAGCCGTCGGCGGTGGCGCATCTCGAGCGCATCGCCGCCGAGACGCCGGGCACCCTCCATCTCTTCGCCGCCGACCTCAACACGCCGGGCAGCTTCGACGCCGCCGTGGCGGGCTGTCAGCTGGTCATGCACACCGCGTCGCCGTTCGTGCTGAGCGGCTACCGGGACGCCGAGTCCGCGCTGGTGCGGCCGGCCGTGGAAGGCACGCGCAACGTGCTGGCAGCGGTGGACCGGACCCCGTCCGTGCGTCGCGTGGTGCTCACCAGCAGCGTCGCGGCGGTGTTCGGCGACAACATCGACATCCGCGACACGCCGGCGGGCGTGTTCACCGAGGCGCAGTGGAATGCCAGCAGCAGCGTGCGCCACAACCCCTACCAGTACTCCAAGGCCGCGGCCGAGCGCGTCGCCTGGGACATCTGCGCCCGACAGGACCGCTGGGACCTGGTCGCGATCAACCCGGCGATGGTGTTCGGCCCGTCCCTCACGGCCAGCAGCCAGTCGGGCAGCATCGACACGCTGGTGCAGCTCGGCGACGGCCGGCTGCGCGACGGCGTGCCGCGCCTGAGCATGGGCGTGGTCGATGTGCGCGACGTCGCCCAGGCACACCTGCTGGCCGGATCCCGGCCGGATGCGGAAGGGCGCTACATTCTCTGTGCCGGCACCCGCACGATGCTGCAGATGGCGACCAACCTGCGCTCGCGTTTCGGTGACCGCTACCGCTTCCCGCGCCGCGAGCTGCCCAAGTCGCTGGTGTGGCTGGTCGGTCCGCTGAAGGGGCCGGTGACGCGCCGCTTCGTCACCCGCAACGTCGGCATCCCGCTGCGCTTCGACAGCGGCCGCAGCAAGGCGCTGGGGATCCGCTACCGCGAGCCCGAAAAGACCATCGCCGAGCACTTCGAGCAGGCCGTGCGCGACGGTCTGCTGAGCCGCGATCGCAGGGCGGCTGCCTAGCCGGCTCCTGCAACACGCGCGTCATGCCGGCGTGACAGGCTTGCAACCGGGCTTTCACGAACAGGTAGACGCGTCATGCGCGCGAAGGATCCCACTGCCGCGCGAGCGCGCGGCGAAGGCTGGCTGCATTTCCGCAAGTGGTTGCGGCACGGTCGCTCGGTGGCGGCGCTGACGCCTTCGGGACGGGCACTGGCAGTCGCCAGCTGCGGACGCATCGACGGCGAGCGGCCGCAGGTCATCGTCGAGCTGGGCGCCGGCACCGGCGCGGTCACCCGGGCCGCCGCCGCACGCATGCACCCGGACAGCCGCCTGATCGCGATCGAGCAGGATCCGGACTTCGCCCGGATGCTCGATGCCTCGGTTCCGGGAGCCGAGGGGGTGTGCGGCTCCGCCGAGGATTTCGCGGGCGTTCTGGATGCGCGCGGGATCACCGCTGTCGACGTCGTGCTCAACGGGCTGCCCACGCCGAGCCTGCCGGCCCCGGTGCGCGACCGCATCTACCGCGATCTGTCGTCGATGCCGGGTCGACCCTGGGTATCGCAGATCACGGTGATGCCGTGGGTGTTCCAGCGCTTCTACCGCGGCTTCTTCGAGGAGGTCAGCTTCGAGCCGGCCTGGGCCAACCTGCCGCCCGGCGGCGTCTATCACTGCCGCGGCCTGCGCGTCGGCGCGGCCTGAGGCTCAGCCGCCGGCCGCTCGGCGCCAGGCGGCGAGATCGGTCTCGATGCCCGGCGCGCCGGTCTCCAGCGCTGCGCGGAAGGCGTCCGGCACGGCGCGCTTGCGCAGGGCCGAATCGACCACCACGTAGACGGTTTCCGCGCTGGCCAGGGCCGCCCCGTCGTCGGCGCGGGCGAAGTCCACGCCGAGCCGGAACGAGGTGTTGCCGATGTGCGCCGCGCGCACGGCGGCGGCGATGACATCGTCGAAGCGCGCCGGTGCCCGCCACTCGATGGTCTGGCGCACCAGCTGGTAGTCCAGCCGGCCGGCGACGAAGTCGTCCCCGAAGCCGAGCGCGCGCACGAACTCGGTGACCGCCACCTCGACGTACTCGCCGTAGCGGGGGTTGAAGACCACGCCCTGCGCGTCGCACTCGGCGTAGCGGACGCGCAGCAGGCACCGGAAGGGGTCAGCGTCGGCGCCGGTCATCGGATGGATGCGTGCACGGCACGTTGCCGTGGGGGATGATCACAGGCATGAACATCATTCTGCGTCAGATGGCTGCAGGATGCCGGCGCGCGGTGCCGGCGCTGCTGCTCGGCCTGCTCGCGGGCTGCGGCAGCGGCGGCGGATACGACGGCCCCGATCTCCCGCCCCTGGCACCGGATGCGACCGTGCTCGCGTTCGGCGACAGCCTCACCTACGGCACCGGCGCCGACCGGGACGAGGCCTATCCGGCCCAGCTCGCGAGCCTGATCGGCCGCGAGGTGGTCAACGCCGGCATCCCCGGCGAGACCACCGGCGAGGGGCTGGCCCGGCTGCCGCGCACGCTGGAGGCGGTGCGCCCGGCGCTCGTGCTCCTGTGCCTCGGCGGCAACGACATGCTCCGGCGCCAGAGCCGGAGCGCGATGGACGCCAACCTGCGGGCCATGATCGATACCGTCCAGCGCCGCGATATCCCGGTCGTGCTCATCGCGGTGCCCGCCCTGCAGGGCTTCTCGCTGCAGCCCGAGCCGATCTACGGTGTGATCGCCGACGACCACGACCTGCCGCTGGAGAACGACATCCTCGCGGAGGTGCTCGCCCAGGACGGGCTCAAGTCGGATCGCATCCACCCTAATGCGCGCGGCTATCGGCGCATCGCGGAGGCGCTCGCCGATCTGCTGCGTGCCGCCGGAGCGGTGTAGGCAGACGCCGGTCGGTGCCACTGCCGGGCCGGGCTATCGCGCGCGATCGTTCGCGAGGCCCAGCCAGCCCGGCAGGGCGGCGATGCTGTCGATGATCGCGTCGGGCCGCACCTCCGAGCGCGCGACCAGCGTGTCGCGGTACTTGCCGGTGCGGACCAGTACGCCGTGCATGCCGGCACCCTGCGCGCCGCCGATATCGCTCTCGATGTCATCGCCGACCACGATCACGTGCGCGGGGTCGACGCCCATGTCACCCGCGGCGAGCGCGAAGAAGGCGGCATCGGGCTTGCCGACCACCGTGGCCGCGCGCCCGGTCGCCGCTTCCAGCGCGGCGACATAGGCGCCGATGTCCAGGCGCAGTCCGTCATGGGTCTGCCAGTACCGGTTGCGGTGCAGCGCCACCAGTTCCGCGCCGGCCATCAGTGCCCGGAACAGGCGCTCGAGGAGGGCGTGATTCCAACGCTCGCCGATGTCGCCGATGAGCACGCAGTCGGCATCGTCTCCGTCCGCTGCGCCGAAGGCGCTGAACTCGGGCCGGATGGCATCCGCGACCGCGAACAGCACCCGGCGCGCGCCGCGCGTCTCGAGGTAACGGCGCGCCGCGGACACGGCGCTGAAGATGGCACGGTCCGGGATATCCAGCCCCATCGCGCGCAGGCGCTCACCGAGCTGCGCGGCGGTGCGGGTGCTGGTGTTGGTGACGAAGCGGACGGGCAGCCCGGCGTCGTGCAGCTGCTCCAGCGTTCGCCCGGCACCCGGCAGGGGCGCGTCGTCGACGTGCAGCACGCCGTCGATATCCAGGAGGACGCCTTGCACGGAATCGTCGGGCTTCATGCCCGCGTTGACGCAGGAAACGTACCAGCGCGCTACTGCAGCGCGTGCCGGCGAAGCGTGTCGATGTCGATGACCGTCAGCGTCTCGATGCTGCACGCTTCCAGCACCACCGGTGGCGCGACGCCGGCGGCCTCGGCCTCGGCCCAGCGCGCGGCGCACAGACACCAGCGGTCACCGGCGGCGAGGCCGGGGAAGTCGAACTCGGGGCGCGGTGTGGCGAGGTCATTGCCGCGTTCGCGCGTATAGGCGAGGAACTCCTCGGTGAGGATCGCGCACACCGTGTGCAGGCCCGGATCGCCCGGTCCGGTGCGGCAGCTTCCGTCGCGGTAGGCGCCGGTCACCGGATTGCGGCAGCACTCGGCGAGGGGGCTGCCCAGCACGTTGTGCCGGGATCTCTGACTCATGGGCAGTGCTCCGGGTCGATCAGCGGGGCGCGATCGCGCGCAGGCCCGCGAGGTAGCGGCGACCGTTCTGGGCGTAGTGCGCCGCGGAAGCGGCGATGTTGCCGCGGTCCTGTTCGGTGGTTTCGCGTACCACCTTGCCGGGTGCTCCCATGACCAGCGAGTTGTCCGGGATCTCCTTGCCCTCGGTGATGAGCGCGCGCGCCCCGATGATGCAGTTGCGGCCGATCCGGGCGCCGTTGAGGATCACCGCGCCGATGCCGATCAGTGTGTTGTCGCCGATCGTGCAGCCGTGCAGCATGACCATGTGACCCACGGTGACGTCGCGTCCCACGTGCAGCGGGAAACCGGGATCCGCGTGCAGGACGCTGCCATCCTGGATGTTGCTGTTCTGGCCGATGCTGAGCGTGTCCGCATCGCCCCGCAGGGTGCAGCCGAACCAGACGCTCGCGCCGGCGGCGAGGCGCACATCCCCGATCACGGCCGCATTCTCGGCGACGAATACGCCCTCTTCGGGGCACTGCGGCGCGATCTCGTCGATGCTGTAGAGCAAGACCGGTCTCCTTCCCATGTCGAGGGCGCACTATGCCGGCACGCCGGCGGCGCCTCAAGCGCGGCTGCTGCGGCATCATGGCGCCGGGTGCACGAGGAGACGCGACATGACCGCTCTTGCCGGCAGGACGGTATGGGTGACGGGCGCATCGGGTGGCATCGGCGAAGCGCTCGCGCTCGCGGCCGCCAGACGGGGCGCGCGCCTCGTGCTGTCGGCGCGGCGCGAGGACGAGCTCGCGCGCGTGGCCGCCGGCTGCGGCGAGCACGCCGAGTGCGCGGTCCTGCCGGTCGATCTGCTGGCCTTCGATGCCGAGGCTGTCCGCCGGCAGGCCGAGGATCTGCTCGGCCCCGTCGACATCCTGATCAACAATGCGGGCGTCTCGCAGCGCAGCCTGGTGCGCGATACCGACATGGCGACCTATCGGCATCTCATGGAGCTGGACTTCTTCGCGGTGGTGGCGCTGAGCCGGGCCGTGCTGCCCGGGATGGTGGCGCGGGGCGGGGGGCACATCGCGACCGTCAGCAGCGTGGTCGGCCACATCAGCTCGCCGCTGCGCAGTGGCTACGCGGCCGCCAAGCACGCGCTGCACGGATTCTTCGATGCGGCCGCGGCCGAGTACTGGGACGAGGGCGTGCGCTTCACCATGGCCTGTCCGGGCTTCGTGCAGACCCAGGTATCGGTCAACGCGCTGACCGGCGACGGCCGTCCCAACGCGCGCATGGAAGCGGGCACCGCCGGCGGCATGCCCGCCGCCGCGTGTGCCGAGCGCATACTGTGCGCCGTCGAACGCGATCGCTACGAAGTGCTGATGGGGCGCGAGCGCGCCTATGTCCATCTCAAGCGCTGGGCGCCGGGCCTTTTCGCGCGTCTGCTGCGCCGTGCCCGGATGCAGTGAGGCGGGCGTTCTCGGCGAGCATGCGGTCCGCCAGGTCGCCCAGGGCCGCGAGCGCGTCGGCCATCGCGGAGGACCATGGATGCCCCAGGCTGAGCCGGATGCAGTCCCGGAAGCCGCCCGTGGCCGAGAAGGCGAATCCGGGCATGACGACGATGTCACGGGCCATCGCGCGCTGGTAGAAGGCGTATCCGTCGAGCGCGTCGGGCAGCTGCAGCCACAGCAGGAATCCGTGCACGCCGGGTGCAATCCGGGTGCCGGCGGGAAAGCGACGGGCGATCAGGTCGAGCGCGCGCGCCCGGGTATCGCCGAGGGTGTGCACCATGCGGCGCATGTGCTGCTCGTAGCTGGCTTCGCGCAGGCTGAGTGCCAGCGCCTTCTGGTTGAGCAGTGGAGCGCCCCATGACTGTGCGATGCGGTCGCGCAGCACGGCGTCGTGATGGGGGCCGGCGATGATCCAGCCGACCCGCAGACCGGGCGCGAGCACCTTCGAGAAGGAGCTGCAGTAGATCACCGTTCCGGTCTGGTCATGGGCCTTCAGCGCGCGCAGTCCGGCGCCGGCGTGGCGGGCATACTCGCCGAAGACATCGTCCTCGATGATGGTGACGCCGTATCGCGCGGCGAGCGCGACCAGTTCGCGCTTGCGGCTCTCGCGCATGCACGCCCCCGTCGGATTCTGGACATTGGCCGACAGCACCAGGGCGCGCGGCGGTGCGCTCGCGCACATCGCCGCGAAGGCGTTTGGGTCCAGCCCTTCGGTCGGATCGGTGGGCAGCTCCCGGATACGCAAGCCGCAGCTTGCCGCGGTCATCAGCAGGCCGTAGTAGGTCGGCGATTCGAGCGCAACGAGATCGCCGGGCGAGGTGACGGCGCGCAGCGCCAGCGCCACCGCATCGGCAGCGCCGCCGGTGATGGTGATCGCGTCCGGGTGCACGGTGCAGCCCGCGTGCGCCATGCGCCCGGCGATCGCGGCGCGCAGCTCCGCGAGCCCCTGCCCGGAGAGGCCGCCCAGCAGCGTTTCTCCCTCGCTGTGCGCCAGACGGCCGATGCGCCGGGCGATGGCGCGGAGTGGCAGGAGCGTCGGTGCCGGCACCGCCTCGCCGAAGCTGAAGCCCCGACCTCGTACTGAGCGGGACAGGATGTCGCCGATCAGGCCCTCGATCGCCGGTATGCGATCGTGCTGCGGCGGTTCGGAACGCGCCGGTGCCGGCAGTCGGGCGGGGTGGCGCGCGAAGTGTCCCGACTGCGGGCGCACCGTCACGTAGCCGTGCGACTCCAGCAGGCGCATGGCCGCCAGCGCCGTCGTCATGCTGACACCCTCCTGGCGGCTGAGACGCCGCACCGACGGCAGTCGCTCGCCGGCGGCGATGGCGCCGTCATCGATGGCGGCCGCAATGCGGCGCGCGATGGCCGCGAAGCGGGTGGCGCCGTCGAACTGTTCCGGTGGCATTCGGCGAATCTGTATCTGTTCCGGTTCGGGCCGCTCCGGGAGACTACGCCCGCCTTTCGTCGATGGAAAGGCGCACGCATCGGAGAGTCCGCCATGATCCAGGCACTTCCACGCCTGCCGTCCCTTCGCTCGATCGTCCTCCCGCGCGGTGTGCGCGGGCGACAGGCGGGTGCACTGCGCGCGCCCGCGCGCGACACGGTCATCACCGTGCTGGTCGCACTGGCTGGCGCGGTGCTGCTGGCGCTGGCCGTTTCGGCCCTGTCGGTGGCCGGATGCCGGCGTGGCGCGGTGTCATACTTCCACACCGCGCAGCCGTGCAGCTCCGCGCCTTATGGCCCGGCCGCGCGCTCGATACGCTCGGAGTGATCGCATGAACCCCTATGACCGATACATCCTTCCGGCGCTGCTCGACGGCTGCTGCGGCATGAAGGCGATCCAGCGCCAGCGCGCCGCGCTCATCCCGCGCGCGCGGGGACGGGTGCTGGAGATCGGCATCGGCACCGGCCGCAACTTTCCGTTCTATCAGCCGCAGGCAGTCGAAGCGCTGGTCGGCCTCGATCCGGCCGAGCAGATGAACGGCAAGGCGCGCAAGCGGGCCCGGGCGGCCGGCATGGCGGTGGAACTGATCTCGGTCTCCGCCGAGGGCATTCCCGCCGACGACGACAGTTTCGACACGGTCGTGTGCACCTTCTCGCTGTGCACCATTCCCGACCCGGTGGCCGCCCTCAACGAAATGCGACGGGTGCTGCGGCCCGGTGGCGACCTGCTGTTCAGCGAGCACGGCCTGGCGCCGGATGCCTCGGTTCAGCGCTGGCAGCACCGACTGACGCCGGCGTGGAGCCGAATGGCCGGCGGCTGCCAGCTCGATCGCGACATTCCCGGGCTCATCGCCGAGGGCGGATTCGCCGTGCGCGACATGGACGCGCGCTATCTGAAGGGGCCGAAGCCCTGGACGTACGTGCGCACCGGGAGTGCCCGCGCCGCCTGACGTGGCGCGGCCTGCCGGTCAGTAGCGGTCGCGGCGCAGCAGGAAGAACAGGGTCTGATCCATGCCCTTCATGTCCATGGCGCCGAGCACGGTGTCGTCGTCCACCCTGCGGAAGACGTCGTGGATGGGGCGCTGGTCGTAGCACATGGTGGCGCTGACCTTGCCGCGGTACTCGGTCATGCGCAGGCGCGCCTTCGACGTGCTGGTGGCGAGAAGGCCCTGCGTGGCGCGGAACAGCTTCGCCGAGACATCGTTGTTGAGCTGCGGGAAGCGCAGGCCCAGGGCCAGCGGCATCAGGGCAGGGTTCAGCTTGCGGATCCCGCCGGACCCGGTGTGGAAGAGCAGGGGGTGGACGTTGTCGGCATCGACGAACTCCTTGCCGTACCAGCCGAAGCGTTCCAGCACGCCGTCCAGGGCATGCCCGGTGGTGAATCCGTCCCCGCGCCAGCAGCCGATCATCGACGCCGCGTCGACCGGGTCGAGGCGGTCGTAGAGTTCGAAGGCGGCCTCGGTCGATTCGCGACCGGTTCCGAGTTCAGCGACTGCGTCGAATGCCATGGCGTGCTCCGCGAAGATCCGGCGGGCGCCGCAGCGCCCATACCGGACGGATGTTACATGTTGCGGCGGTATTCGCCACCGACGTCGTAGAGGGCGTGGCTGATCTGACCGAGGGAGTGGTACTTCACCGCCTGGATCAGGCTCTCGAAGGTGTTCCGACGCGCAGCGGCCGTCTGCTGCAGTGCGGCGAGAGCATCCCCGGCTACTGCGTTGCGCGCTTCCCGGAAGGCCTCGACATTGCGGATCTGGTCGCGCTTCTCCTCCTCGCTGGAACGGATCAGCTCGATCTCGGTGGTGATCTCGCCGCCACTGTCCCTGGCCAGGAAGGTGTTGACGCCGACCAGCGGCAGCGAGCCGTCGTACTTCTTGTGCTCGTAGACCATCGACTCGTCCTGGATCTTGCCGCGCTGGTACATCGTGTCCATGGCCCCCAGCACGCCACCGCGCTCGCTGATCGCCTCGAACTCGCGGTAGACGGCCTCTTCCACCAGATCGGTCAGCTGGTCGATGAAGTAGCTCCCCTGCCAGGGGTTCTCGCACTGGTTGACGCCCAGCTCCTTGTTGATGATGAGCTGGATGGCGACCGCCCGGCGCACCGATTCCTCGGTAGGCGTGGTGATGGCCTCGTCGTAGGCGTTGGTGTGCAGGCTGTTGCAGTTGTCGAGCAGCGCGTACAGCGCCTGCAGCGTGGTGCGGATGTCGTTGAACTGGATCTCCTGAGCGTGCAGTGATCGCCCGGAGGTCTGGATGTGGTACTTCAGCATCTGGCTGCGCGCGGAGCCGCCGTAGCGCTCCTTCATCGCCCGCGCCCAGATGCGGCGTGCGACGCGGCCGATCACCGAATACTCCGGGTCCATGCCGTTGGAGAAGAAGAACGACAGATTGGGCGCGAAGTCGTCGATGGCCATGCCGCGCGCCAGGTAATACTCGACGATGGTGAAGCCGTTGGAGAGGGTGAAGGCGAGCTGGCTGATGGGGTTCGCGCCGGCCTCGGCGATGTGGTAGCCGGAGATGCTCACCGAGTAGAAGTTGCGCACCCTGTGATCCACGAAGTACGCTTGGATGTCGCCCATCATGCGCAGCGCGAACTCGGTCGAGAAGATGCAGGTGTTCTGTGCCTGGTCCTCCTTGAGGATGTCGGCCTGCACGGTGCCCCGCACGGTGGACATGGCCTCGGCCTTGATGCGCGCGTAGGTCTCGGCGTCGACCACCTCGTCGCCGGTGACGCCGAGCAGGCCGAGCCCGAGCCCGTCGTTGCCCGCCGGCAGGTCGCCGGAGTACTGCGGCCGTGCGCGCTCCGCGTAGATCTCGGCGATCCGCTTCTCGGCCGCTTCCCAGCGCTTCGGGTCCTCGCGCAGGTACTTCTCGACCTGCTGGTCGATGGCGGTGTTCATGAACATCGCCAGGATCATCGGCGCGGGGCCGTTGATGGTCATCGACACCGACGTCGTCGGTGCGCACAGATCGAAGCCCGAGTAGAGCTTCTTCATGTCGTCGAGCGTGGCGATGGATACGCCCGAGTTGCCGACCTTGCCGAAGATGTCGGGACGCTCGGCCGGATCCTCGCCGTACAGCGTCACCGAATCGAAGGCGGTCGACAGGCGCGCCACGTCGTTGCCCTGCGACAGGTAGTGGAAGCGGCGGTTGGTGCGCTCCGGCGTGCCCTCGCCGGCGAACATGCGGATGGGGTCCTCGCCGCTGCGACGGTACGGGTAGACCCCGGCGGTGTAGGGGTAGGCGCCGGGCAGGTTCTCGCGCATCAGGAAGCGCAGCTGCTCGCCCCAGTTGCCGGTCCGGGGCGCGGCGATCTTGGGGATCTGCTGGTGCGACAGCGATTCGCGGTAGTTCTCGACCTTGATGGTCTTGTCGCGCACCTTGTATTCGTTGACGGGATCGGTGACGGCCTTGTAGCGCTCCGGCCAGCTGCGCAGCGCGTCCAGCGCCTCGGCATCGAGGCTGTCGAGGGCGTCCTGGTAGCGTTGCCGCAGGGTCTGCAGGCCGGCGTCGTCGCCGCTGGCGAGCAGCCTGTCCTTGGGATAGGCGTCGAGCGGGGCGGGCAGCGCCGGGTCCTCGAGGTCCGCCAGCACGGCGTGGAAGTGCTGCGCGCGATCGGCCGCTTCCACCTGTTCCTCGATGCGGGCATTGACCGAGCGGCCGGATTCGGCGATCTCGGCCAGGTAGCGGTTCCGCGCGGGCGGGATCAGGACGGTCTCGCGCGGTTCCTTCAGTTCGGTGTTGACGTCCGGGGTCCACTCGTCGGCATCGAGCTCGAGCTTCTCGCGCAGCAGCCGGCAGAGGTTGGCGAACATCCAGGTCACGCCCGGATCGTTGAACTGGCTGGCGATGGTCGGATAGACCGGCACCGCGTCGTCGGCCAGCGAGAAGGCGACGCGGTTGCGCTTCCACTGCTTCCGGACGTCGCGCAGCGAATCCTCGGCGCCGCGGCGGTCGTACTTGTTGAGCGCGATCAGCTCGGCGAAGTCGAGCATGTCGATCTTCTCGAGCTGGCTGGCCGCGCCGTAGTCGCTGGTCATGACGTACATCGGGAAGTCGACCAGATCGACGATCTCCGAATCGCTCTGACCGATGCCGGCCGTTTCCACGATCACCAGATCGAAGTCCTGCGCGCGCAGGTAGGCGATGGCGTCCTGCAGCACCTCGGTGGTTGCGGCGTGGGCGCGGCGCGTGGCCATCGAGCGCATGTAGATGCGTGTCGAGCGCAGGCTGTTCATGCGGATGCGGTCGCCGAGCAGCGCGCCGCCCGACTTGCGGCGGGTGGGGTCGACCGCCAGCACCGCGATGCGCTTGTGCTCGAAGGCGCCGAGGAAGCGGAGCAGCAGCTCGTCGACCACCGACGACTTGCCGGCGCCGCCGGTGCCGGTGATGCCCAGCACCGGCGTCTTGCCACCGGCGAGCTGCCACTGCTTGTGGAGCTGGCCACGCTGCTCGTCGTCGAGCGCGAAATCCTCGATCGACGACAGCGCTGCCGCGAGGCCGAAGTCGTCGTCGGCGCGCTTGGCGAGCGCATCCGGATCGGGCGCCTCGAACTTGCGCGCGGCCCGTGCCGCCTGTGCGCGCGCGACCAGGTCGTCGATCATGCCGTCGAGGCCCAGCTTGGCGCCGTCGTTGGGGTGGTAGATGCGCGCCACGCCCTTGCCGTGGAGCGCATCGGCTTCCTCCGGCGTGATGGTGCCGCCGCCGCCGCCGAAGACCTTGATGTGCCCGGCGCCGCGGGCCTCCAGCATCTCGACCATGTAGGCGAAGAACTCGTTGTGCCCGCCCTGGTAGCTGGACAGCGCGATGGCGTCGGCGTCCTCCTGGATGGCCGCGCGCACGATGTCCTCGACCGAGCGGTTGTGCCCGAGATGGATGACCTCCGCGCCGCGCGCCTGGATCATGCGGCGCATGACGTTGATGGCCGCGTCGTGGCCGTCGAAGAGGCTGGCGGCGGTGACGACGCGCAGCGGGCTCTGGTCGACCGCCTGCTGCGGGGCGCTGTCAGGGGTACGGGCTTGCTTCTGGGACATGGCGGGCACTCAAAATGAATCCGGATTCACAAAAGTGAGTATGCCTGCCGGTGCCGTGGCCGTCCACCGCCGAACGGCTTAGACGCGCCGCCGGGGCGGCGTCAGCCCGCGGGGTCGTCGGCTGCGTTGCTGCCGCGGCGGGCGGCGTCCTCGGCGACGTCGCGCTGGTGGATCGCCTCGCGGATCTGGTCGAGGTTCTCGCGCAGGATGTCCGCCACCAGCTGATCGGTACGCGGATCGTTGAGCACCTCGAGCACCACGTTGAGCGTGGTGTCGGCGCTGACGCTGGCGACATCGCGGTAGAAGGGCAGCTTCGACAGGTACCCCGTGCGCGAGTCGTCGGCCACCTTCTCGAGGATGGTGGTGACCAGGGTCTGCCGGTTGCCCTCGATGGCGCGCGCCACGTTCCGCGTGTAGTGCCCCTTCTGCAGCACCTCCGCGACCTCGCCGATGACCGCCACCGTGATCGGCCGCTTGATGACACCGATGATGGTGTTGGAGAAGCGCCGCACCAGCCGGTAGACGAACTCATCGCCGAGCGCCCGGTCGGCCGCGCGGCCGAGGCGCGACAGCAGGATCACCACCCGTATCACGCGCAGCAGGCGCAGTCCGCGCAGTGCCGGGTCCGACACCGGGATCATGCCCAGCACCTCGTACCAGCGGTGCAGCGGGAAGTTCGCCGGCCACCCGGCTTCGCGCCAGCGGTAGAGGAACTCGATCAGGAAGATGCCGCAGACGACGTAGTCCCCGATCACGATCCATCGCATGGTCTCGGGTGACACGTCGCCGAAGGTGGCCCAGCTCAGCACGGCCACCGACAGCACGGCGAGCGCCAGCATGGCCCAGTCGACGATGCGTACCCGCTCGCGCCCGAAGACGGCGTTGAAGCTGGGATCCTGGCTCGACATGGTGTGGTCTTGTTGCTCTTTGTGCGGCACGCTAGGCCCGCGCCCGACGACGGTCAAGCGCCGATCGCTCGCGTGGCGGCCGCGGCCGGCTGCGGCGGCGCCCCACGCGGAAGGCTTCCGCGCATCTTCTGGAGGGATCATCGGCATGACCGTACGGCAATGCGATGTCGCCATCATCGGCGCGGGAACATCGGGCATGGGCGCCTACCGCGCGGCCCGCGCGCACAGCGATTCGGTGCTGCTCATCGAGGACGGCCCCTACGGCACGACCTGCGCGCGGGTGGGCTGCATGCCGTCGAAGCTGCTCATCGCCGCTGCCGGGGCGGCGCACGGTGCCCGCGAGGCCGGCGGCTTCGGCATCGACGTGGACGGCGTGACCGTGGACGGCCCGGCGGTCCTGCGCCGGGTGCGATCCGAGCGCGACCGCTTCGTCGGCTTCGTGCTCGACGCCATCGAGGGGTTTCCGGAAGCCGACCGCATCCGCGCACGTGCACGCTTCGAGGCTCCCGGCGTGCTCGCCCTGTCTGACGGCAGCCGGATCGAGGCGGGGCGGGTGGTGATCGCCACCGGCAGCACGCCGCAGCGCCCGGGTGCGCTCGGCGCGCTCGATGCGGCGCGCGTGGACACCAACGACACCATTTTCGAATGGCCCGATCTCCCGGAATCGGTGGCCGTGTTCGGTACCGGGGTCATCGGACTGGAGCTCGGGCAGGCGCTGCACAGGCTGGGGGTGCGCACGCGCATCTTCGGCCGCAGTCGCCGGATCGCCGGGATCTCGGACCCGGAGGTGGCGGACTGCGCGCGGGGCGTGCTCGAGCGCGAGCTCGATCTCGCGCTCGGCAGCGAGCTGCTCGCGATCACCGATGAGGGCGACCGCTTCCGCGTCCGGTGGCGCGCGGACGACGGCGAGCACGAGGACACCTTCGCGCGGGTGCTGGCCGCCACCGGCCGGCCGCCCAATCTCGACGGCCTCGGGCTCGAGGCGGCCGGCATAGCGGTCGATGGTCGCGGGATTCCGCTGCACGACGCGCACACCGGTCAGTGCGGGGACCAGCCCGTGTTCATCGCCGGCGACGTCAACGGCGACAAGGCGCTGCTGCACGAAGCGGCGGACGAGGGGCGCATCGCCGGCGACAACGCGGGACGCTGGCCGGATGTCCGCCCCCACGCGCGTCGCACGCCGCTCGCGGTGGTGTTCTGCGAACCCCAGGTGGCGTCGCTCGGCATGTCCTTCGTCGGCATGTGCGAGAGCGGCATCCGTTTCGCGGTCGGCCAGGTCGATTTCACCGGGCAGGGGCGCTCGCGCGTGATCCGCGAGAACGCCGGGGTGCTGCGGGTCTACGGCGAGCACGACAGCGGCCGCCTGCTCGGCGCCGAGATGATCGGTCCGCGTGCCGAGCATCTGGGGCACCTGCTGGCCTGGGCAGTCCAGTCCAGGATGACGGTGCAGGAAGCCATCGCCATGCCGTTCTATCATCCCGTCATCGAGGAAGGCCTGCGCACGGCCTTGCGCGATCTCGCGCATGCCCTGGCGCAGGGGCCGGCACCGGTCGCCGGGTGCAGCGTGTACGGGCCGGGTGACTAGCGTCCCCGCGACCCCGCAGGGTGGTCGTGGCGAGCGGCCTGTCCGGGGAGGCGGCGATGCCGAATCGATGCCGTCCGAGGGAGCGCCCTCGGGCGCATCGCACGGCCATAAAGTTGATACTTCAGGTGAGAATGATGCTCAAGAGTCTTGATTTACCGAATGAAATGCGCGTCTCTGACACGATGCTGTCGGCGGGCCAGCCGGACGCGCTGCAGTTCCGGGCCGCGGCCGAGGCCGGCGTGCAGCACGTCATCAACCTGCGCCCGATCCAGGAGCAGGGCGAGGACCAGGCGCCGATGATCGAGGCGCTCGGCATGCAGTATCACCTGCTGCCGATCGCGAGCCAGAACGATCTCAACCCGCAGACCGTGGCGATGCTCGACGGCATCCTGCGCGAGGTCGGCGATGCGCCCACCGTCTTTCACTGCGCGTCCGGCAACCGCGTGGGCGCGCTGCTGGCACTGCACGCGGCGTGGCACGAGGGCAGGGACGTCGAGAGCGCCCTCGAGATCGGCCGGCGCGCCGGCCTGACCAAGATGGAACCGATCGTGGCGCAGCTGCTTCAGCAGGGGCAGTAGCCGCGCCCGATCGCTTGCCGTCGGGACCTCAGTCCCCGGCGGCGAACTCGAAGCGCAGACCGACGAACAGCGATCGACCGGGCCGCGGCGCCACGTCCTTCAGGAAGGAGGTGGCGTCGCGCTGGGTCTCGTCGAGCAGGTTCCGCCCGCGGGCGTACACCGTCATCGTCCCGGCCGCCGTGGGCACCGCGTAGCCGATATCGGCGGAGAGCTCGCTGTAGGCCGGTGTCGCGGTCTCAAGCGGCGCCGTGCGGTCCTGCTCCGTGACGCGGGTGAGCGCGACATCGAGCGACACCGCCCCGACGCGGGCATCCGCGCCGATGCCGAAGCGGGCGGGCGTGATTCGCGGCAGGTTCTCGCCGCTGTCGCGCAGCCGACCGCGCACGAGATCGCCGAAGGCGCGGATGCCGAGGCCGCGGCCGGCGTCGTCGATCAGCACGAAGCGGGTCTCGGCCTCAGCGCCGTAGAGCTCTGCACCGCTCTGTGCATAGTCGAGCAGCAGGAACTCGCCCTCCGGATCGAAGACGCCCTCGGCATTGACGCGATCGGCCTCGCCGTCGCTCGCCGGGTTGCCGCTGCCGTCCGCGTTCAGGCCGTCGTCGACTTCATGCGCGTAGATGTAGTCGTCGATCCGGTTGTAGAACGCGGTCAGTTCCCAGGTCCAGCGCCCGTCGTCGCGCCCGAGGCTGACATCGATGTTGTTGGCGGTCTCGGGGTCGATATCCTCGTCGCCGCGCTCGAAGGCCGAGGTCGCGATGTGCGGACCGAAGGCGTAGACCTCCTCGATTGCCGGCGCGCGCTCGGCGCTCTGGGCATTGACGCGCAGATGGAGATGCTCGGCGACGAGGAATGACGCGCCGGCCGACAGGCTCACCGTGGTGAAGCGGGTCCGGAACTGCGGGCCCTCCGGATCGTGGCGCGTGCGGTCCACCCGCGCGCCGAGCTCCAGGCGGTGTGCGCCGAACCGGTAGCCCTCGACCAGGAACAGGCCGGCTGCATCGGTCTCGGTGGGGGCGACGAAGGCCTCTTCGCCGATGGCGTCGTAGTCGCGCTGGCGCAGCTGCAGGCCGGCGACGCCGACCCAGTCGCCGATGGCGACGTGCTCGAGCTCGAAGCGCGCCTCGGTCTCGGATACGTCGAAGGTGGTGCCGACGGCGCCGCCGGGCTCGATCTCGCGATGCTCGTAGTCGTTGACGCCGATGCGCGCCTCCGCCCGCGCGACACCGGGGAGCGGTGCGCGCAGCAGGCCGCGCAGATCGACGCGGGTCTGCTCGAGATCGATGCGGACGCCGTCGTGGTCGTGCGCCTCGTGCTCCTCGTGCGCCTCGTCGTGCGTATCCTCCGCGTGGGCTGCCTCGTCCTCGTGCGCTTCCTCGTCGCCGTGGCCGTGACCGTGTCCGGGCACCCCGTAGTCGGTCGTGAAACGGCTGACGGCTGCGCCGATCATGCCGCGCTCCGCGGCCCAGGCTGCCGAAACGCCGACACGCTCACTGGTCAGGCTGCTGTTGTCGAGCACGCCGCGCGCGCCGGATTCGGTCGCCTCGTCCGCGTGCTCGTGCTCGTGCTCGTGCTCGGCGTGCTCGTCGTGGTCCTCCCCGGCGTGCTCGTCATGATCGTGTGCATCATGGTCGGCGCCGGCGCGCTCGGCGAAGCCGGGAATCTCGAAGTCGTCGGCGTCGCGGCGCGAGTAGCTGGCGCCGAACTGCCAGTTGCCGACACCGTAACGGCCGCGCAGCGCGCCGCTGGATTCATCGGCGTTGTCGCCGTAGGAGAGGTCCCCGCGCAGATGCAGTCCGGGCGTGACGGTATCGGGAAGACGGTCGTCGACCACATTGACGATGCCCGCCGATGCCGAGCCGCCGTAGATGAGGGTTGCCGGGCCCTTGATGACCTCGATCTGGTCGGCGGTGAGCGGGTCCACGGCGACGGCGTGGTCGGCGCTGATCGCGGAAGCGTCCATGGTGCTGATGCCGTTGCTGAGCACCTGCACGCGCGCACCGCTCTGGCCGCGGATCACGGGACGGCCGACGCCGGGTCCGAACGAGGCGTTGGCAATGCCGGGGCGGTCGGCAAGCACATCGCCGATGGTGCCGCGGCGGCGACGGTCGAGCGCATCGCCGGCGAGCAGGTCGACCGGCTGGACGAGCTCCTCTGCGCTGTGGCGGAAGGGACTGGCGGTGACGACGATCTCGTCGAGCTCGGCGGGTGACGCGCCGTCATCCGCGCCGTGGAGCGGGAGCGGCAGAAGCTGGGCGGCCAGCGCAACGGCTGACGCGCCGAAAGCGGAATTTCGGGACATGGTCATCGATCACGGATGCGGTGAACGCACTGCCGCCGGTGGCGGCAGGTGGCGGCTGGAATCAGGCCGCGTGCGTCGGGGGACCGCGGATCGACAGGTGGCAGCGCGGGGCGGCGGGCCGCTCGCGCCGGCGCTGCATGCCGGGCGCTTCGGCCACGTGGCGGTCGCAGGACGCGACCGGTACGGCGGCGATGCCGGGTGCATCCAGCCGCTTGGCATGCAGACAGACTTCGCACAGCGGTTCGTCGGCAGCGCCCAGATGCTCGGTGGCGTGCGCAAGCGCCAGCCATTGCCCAAGCACCAGGGCAATGGCGAGGATCAGGGTCCTGATCGGGCGCGACGGCATGGCGGTGTGCGAGTGCTCGGCTGGGCAC
Source organism: Algiphilus sp. (assembly GCF_023145115.1). Classification (NCBI taxonomy): domain Bacteria; kingdom Pseudomonadati; phylum Pseudomonadota; class Gammaproteobacteria; order Nevskiales; family Algiphilaceae; genus Algiphilus; species Algiphilus sp. The sequence goes on along the minus strand of NZ_JAGLEJ010000020.1, from coordinate 68,445 downwards.
GGGCGCCCGAGGACACGCCGTGCGGGGCATTGACGTTACAGCATGATAGGACGATGACGCTGCACTGCACCATAGCGGCGCGGGGCGCGCCGGTCAGGAGGAGCAGCTCACGCTGAGACCGGCGGCCCAGTCGGGCGGTGGCGCGTCCAGATCCGCGCATTCGGGCTGCTCGTCGAAGGGGCGGCGCAGGCAGTCCAGCAAGCGATCGAGTGGCGCCGGGTCACCGGATTCCGCTGCCGAGATGGCGTGCTGGGCCAGCCAGTTGCGCAGCACGAAGCGCGGGTTCGTGCGGCGCATGCGGTCGCGGCGGGCGTCGTCGTCGCTGTGCTCCGCCCGCAGGCGTTCGCGATAGCGCGACAGCCACCCGGTGGCCGCTTCGTCCTCGCCCAGATGGTCCGCCAGCGGATCGCCCCCATCGATGCGCAGGTCGGCGAGGGCGCGGAAGGTGCGCGCGAAGTCGGCGTCGCTGGCCTCCATGCGTTCGAGCAGGTCATTGACCAGCGCGTCGTCGCCGTCCCGCGCCTCGCGCAATCCCAGCTTGTCGCGCCAGATGGCGAGCGCGGACGCGGAGTAGGCCGATGCGAACGCGTCGAGAACGGGTTGCGCGAGCGCGATGCGCTCGTCGTTGTCCGCGCCGTCGTCCGCCACCAGGCTCAGGCAGGCGGAGATCATGCGCGCGCAGTTCCACTGCGCGATCGCCGGCTGCCGGGCGTAGGCGTAGCGGCCCTCGTGGTCGCTGTGATTGCAGATGTGGGCGCGGTGGAAGCGCTCCATGAAGCCGTAGGGGCCGTAGTCGATGGTCAGGCCCAGGATCGAGAAGTTGTCGGTATTCATCACGCCGTGGCAGAAGCCGACGCCCTGCCACTGCGCGACCAGGCGCGCGGTGCGCGCCACGATGTCCGACAGCCATGCCCGGAAGCCTTCCGGCGTCGGCTCGAGATCCGGCCGGAAGCGGGCCAGGGCGTGCGTCGCGAGGGCGCGCAGATCCTCGGTGCGCCCGGTGGCAGCGAGGTATTCGAAGTGGCCGAAGCGCAGGTGACTGGGCGCGACCCGATAGAGCACCGCGGCGCGCTCGACGGTTTCGCGCTGCACCGGCGTGTCGGAGCCCACGATGGCCAGTGCCCGGGTGGTGGGAATGCCCAGCGCGTGCAGGGCCTCGCTGGCCAGGTATTCGCGCACGGTCGAGCGCAGGACGGCACGGCCGTCGGCGAAGCGCGAGTAGGGGGTGGGGCCGGCACCCTTGAGCTGGAGTTCCTGATCCTGTCCCCGGTGGTCGCGCAGGGTGCCGATGATGGTGGCGCGGCCGTCGCCGAGCTGCGGCACGAAGATGCCGAACTGGTGGCCGGCGTAGACGCTCGCGAAACCGTCCGTGCACGCGGCGGCGTCGCCGCCGCCCGCGGTTGCCGCCAGCGCATCGCGCGTTTCGGGGCCGTCCTCGATGCCGAGGTCGGCCGCCAGCTCGGTGTTGAGGTGCAGCAGCCGCGGCGCGTCGAGCGGCTTGATGGGGACCTGCGCGCCGAAGGCCGGCGCGCCCTCGGCATCCCTGAAGGTCGCGATGGCCGGCGGCGCCAGTCGCCGGGGCCAGCCGGTGGTCATTGCGTCGGGTTCACTGATCGGGGTCGCGGGCATGGTGACGCTATCCGCTGCGGACGAGGCGTACCACCTTACCGTTCGGCGCGTCGGTAAGGATGACGATCGCGCCGTCGGGCGCCTGCGTGACGGACCGGATGCGGCCCAGCTCGTTGACAAGGACACGGTCGGTCTCGACCAGCGTGCCGGTATCGCGGTTCCACTCCAGCCGCGAAAGCAGCTGGTAGGCCAGCGCGCCGACCAGAAGATCGCCGCGCCACTCGGGGATCGCCGCATCCTGATCGACGAAGACCATGCCGCTGGGCGCGATCGACGGATCCCAGTACAGCTGGGGCTGGGCGAGGCCCTCGGCGGCCTCCGGACCGATCTCGCCGCCCCGGTAGTGCTCGCCATAGGTGATCTCGGGCCAGCCGTAGTTCGTGCCCGCGACCAGGATGTTGACCTCGTCACCGCCGCGGGGGCCGTGCTCGTGCGTCCAGACCGCGCCGCTGTCGGGATGCAGCGTCATGCCCTGGATGTTGCGGTGGCCGTAGGTGAAGACCGCAGCATCGGCATCCTTGCGGTCCGCGAAGGGGTTGCCGGGCGCGGGCGCCCCGTCGGTGGTCAGTCGCAGCACCGTGCCGATGTGGTTGCGCAGGTCCTGGACGGCGGCGTTGTCCGCAGCCTCGCCGATGCCGCGGTCGCCGACCGCCACGTAGAGGTAGCCGTCGCGGTCGAAGACCATCCGCCCGGCGAAGTGGCGGCCACCGGGATGACAGGCGTCGGCGACCAGGATGTCCTCGGCGTCCGCCAGGCTGGCGCCATCACCCTTGTCGACCAGCTTCGCGCGGGTTACCGCCGTGGTCGCGCCTCCGCCCGGGCAGCGCCGGGCGTAGGAGAGGTAGATGCGGTCGTTCGCGGCGAATGCCGGATCCAGCGCGATATCCAGCAGGCCGCCCTGGTTCTCCGCGAACACTTCGGGAACGCCTCCGACGGGCTCGCTGACGTCGCCTGCGGGACGCACCACGCGCAGACGGCCGGGGCGTTCCGTGACCAGTGCGCGGCCATCGGGCAGGAAGGCGATGCCCCAGGGGTGTTCCAGGCGGTCGGTGATTGTCTCGGCGGTGATGCCGTCGGGCAGAGGCGCTTCCTGTCCGTCCGCGTGGGTAGGGGTTGCGCGGTCGTCGGTGACACCGGGCGCCGTGTTGCCGCAGGCCGTTACCAGGAGCAGCGGCGGGAGAACGAAACGTGCGGAGAGTCGGGTCATGGCACCGCGAACGGTCGGTGGGCGGGCCGCGACTGCCAGTCGGCAGGCGGGTGTTCCCCTAATAGACAACGGTTGTCCGTCGAAGTGCGGTATCGCGCGCGACCAACGGCATGGACAGCGCGTCGGGTACGGTTATGCTGGCGCGACCATAGGGAGAAGCGAAGCATGTTCGACAATCTGGGCCTCCTGGGTATCATCCATCTGGTGGTCGTCATCTGGGCCGTGCTGCACATCGTGCAGAGCACCTCCGACACGCTGCCGAAGGCGCTCTGGATCGTGCTCGTGCTGGTGCTGCCGGTCCTGGGCGTCATCGTCTGGTTCTTCTTCGGACCGCGCGGCAGGCGGATGGCATGAGCGTGCTGCACCGACGCACTGCCGGGTTCGTGCTCGCCGCTTCGCTGATGCTGGCCGGTTGCGGCTCCGAGAGTGATCGCATCGACGTCGATCTCGACGGCAGCGGGGAGAACGCGGTCGCCGGCATCTACCGGGTGACGCTGTCCTCGACCACGGGCAATTCGCGGGACGAGGACTGGCTCTTCCTGCTGGCGGCTCCGCAATCGACCGTCGAGCCGGTCGCGCGCATCGCCGGATACGATCGGAACGATCCCCAGCGCATCATGGTCGGGCAGTACCGCCAGGGCGTCGGCCAGACGCTCACCGGCGCGCTGCGCTTCTACGACATCGTCACCGAGGAGATCGAGGAGCCGTCCGAGGACCCGGAAGTCGAGGAGCCGGTGATCACCGAGATCGAGGTACGACGCACCCGGTCGCTCACCCTCAGTGGCGTGTTCGATCCGCGCAACACGCTCGATGCCACCTTCACCGGCCAGAGCGAGGACGGCGACAGCGTCGGCGACGGCCGTGTCTACGGCGAGTATCAGGAGCGCGCCTACGAGCGCCTCAGTTCGGTCGCGGCCATCACCGGCGACTGGCGGCGGCAGGACGAATTCGGCTTCGATGCAGTGACCTTCAACTACGGCGGCGATACCGGGGTCTTCGGTCTGGCGCCCGATCCGGTCTCGGGATCGCAGTGTCGCTACGACGGCCGCTTCTCGCTGATCAACGCGCGCTTCAACATCTACGCGATCAGCATGGATCAGAGCGGCTGCGGCACCACCGATACGCCGGGCGGCACGCCGCCGCTGCGCACCATGCAGGGGCTGGCGACCCTGCGGGACATCCCGGTGGGCGAGGATCCGGAGGACGCCCGCGAGATGCTCATGATCATGGGCTCGGCGCCTTCGCTCGACGACGGTCTCGCCGAAGGGCGGGTCTTCCGGCTGGAGCGCAGTACCGGACCCTGAGCCGCTACGGTCGCGCCGGCCTCAGGGCCAGAGCGCAGGCGGTGGCGGCGGGATGCGGATGGGCTCGCCTTCGTCGTCGCGGCGCTGGCGGCGCTCGACGTCGCCGGCCTGCACCAGGCGCGCCAGCCACTGATCGGTGGCGCGCAGGTTCTGCTCGATGGCGGGGTCACCCGGTGCCAGGCGCGCGGCCCGGCGCAGCAGCGACTGCGCGCGCTCCCAGTCACCGCCTTCGGCGTAGGCGACGGCGAGGTTGTTGAGCACGACCGGGTCGAAGGGATTGCGTCCCAGGGCCTGCTCGAGCTGCGCCACGGCCCGAGCGATCTGGCCGTCGGCGAGCAGCTCCGCGCCGGTCGCCGGCGTTCCGGATGCCGCGGCGGCGCCGTTCGAGAACGCCAGCGCCAGCAGCATGGCGCCGGCCGCATGCCGGAATCGCGTCATGATCCGCTCCAGTTGTAGTACGCCGGGAGCAGGCGGGGTGCATCCGGCACACCGATCTGCTCGCCGAAGAAGTAGCGCAGGAAGCCCGAGAACTGGTATTCGGTGTAGTCGCGCGCGTTGTCGCTGGCGATGGCACCGCCGACGAAGAAGCGGCTGGACAGCCGGTACTCGAGGCTGCCGCCGAAGGCGTAGCCGAGGCCGCTCTGCGAGCCGCTGGGGTATCCACCGACCAGCGCGCTGTCGGGATTGATGTCGATCAGGTCCTCGATCTGGTCCTGCAGGTCGGCGTTGTTGGGGAACAGGGGCGCGCCGTCCTCCTCGAAGCTCTGCAGGCCGACGGCGCCGTGGATGCGCCACACCATGCGGTCGTGATGCCCGGTCAGCTCGACCGGGACGCCCACCGAGAGGAAGGTCTGCGGCGAGAAGTAGCCGCCGTGACCGAGCGTGAAGTGGCGGCGGTTCTTGTCGTAGAAGAAGGTGGTGATGTTGATGCCGTAGGTCAGTGACAGCGCCCGCGCCCGCAGCGCACGGAAATAGGCGCCGCCGCCGAGCTCGAAGGCGTTGTTGTCGTCGGTGTTGCGGCCGTCGTAGTAGCTGAAGCCGCCGTTGACGTAGATGCCGAAACTGTCGAGGTCGTAGGCGAGGTCGACGCGCGCCTTGCTGCGGTTGACGGCACCGAAGTTGACCCCGCTGAGCGGGTCGCGCGTCCCGGCGTAGCTCAGCACGCTGTCCGACACCGGGCGACGCGAGAGCGACAGGTCCAGCTTCCAGCGCCCGAAGCTGGGGCCCCAGTAGAGGCCGCCGCTGAGGCGCTCCTCGGCGAAGCCGAGCGGCGTGCTGCCGATGTCGGCGTGGAAGCTGCCCATCCGGTAGGTCACGCCGGCCGCGATGCCGCTGTCCTGCTGCGCGAGGTCGAGGTCGTCGGGACCACCCTCGATCAGCGCCAGGGTGCCGAAGCGCAGGCGCCGGTCGCCCTCGACCTCGCCGCCGTCAATGATCACCGGCACCACGCGCAGCCCGAAGCGGCCTGCGCTGGTTGCCGACGACTGCAGCTCGAAGGGCGTTTCGATATTGAACAGCCGCGACAGTCCGTCTTCTCCGTCGCGGACCCGGCTGTGCAGGCCACCGCCGGCCCAGCCGCTGGTCGATGCGCGGAGGCGGGAGATCGCGCGTCGGCGCGATCGCTCGGGGTCGTCCGGGTCCGCCATCGCCGCCCGCGCCGGCGTATCGTCCGGCTCGGCTGCCGGGCGGGGCGCGCGCGTCAGTCGATCGGCGGCGCGCAGCCGCACGCTGTCCCGGCTGTCGTCCGGCGCCGCGACCGCGGGGCGCGGCCCGGAGCGCTGCAACGCGCTGCTGCTGCGCAGCGACTGCGGCACGGCATTGCCGTCACCGCCCTCGTCGGCGGGCGGTACCGGTCGAGAGAAAGGGCCGGGGCGTGGGCGCAGCACGCGTTCGGGGGCGTCGGGGTTGCGGCCCTCCATGGCGTCGCGTACCGGTCGCGGCAGCAGCGGTTGCGCGCTGTCGGCCTCCGAAATGGTGGCGAGACGCGGCGGTTGCAGGAAGGCATCGCCGTCCGGCCGGCGCGCCCGACGGTCCGCGGCGCGCTCGTAGTAGCGCAGGGCGCGGCCCTGGTTGCCGCGCGCTTCGGCCAGTCGCGCCGAGAAGGTGTCGAGGGCGGCATCCTCCGGACGCGCGTCACGGGCGTCGGCGATGGCGGCCTCGGCCGCTTCCAGCTCGCCGGCTGCCAGCAGCGCATTGATGCGCGCGTCCACGAGATCCGGGCCCGGGTCCGGCGTCTCGGTCAGCAAGCCCTCGTAGATCGCCAGCGCCTCGTCGTGGTCGCCCGCGGCCTCGAAGATGCGTGCCAGCGCCATCTGCACGCGCGACTCCCGCGGCCGGCGCCGCACGACGTCGCGCATGACCTCGTAGGCCTCGGCGAGGTCGCCGCGCTGGCGCGCGCGGTCCGCGAGGCTGATGCGGAAGCCGACGATGAGATCCTCGAGCTGGGCCGACTGGGCCGGGCTCAGATCCTGGCGCAGCAGATACTCGGCCTGGGCCTCGAACTCGGCGCGCTGGCCGAGCTCGAGTAGCAGACCGGCATACTGCAGCCGCTCCCCGATGCTGCCGGGCTGGTCGGCGAAGGCGCGTCGCAGATAGCCGAGCGCGCGCGCCGGGTCGCCGAGATCGGCCCAGCCTCCCGCGAGCAGGCCGGCGAACGCCGGGTCCTCGGCGGCGGCGGCGTCGGCCTTGCTCATCGCCTCGAAGGCGAGCGCGAAGTCGCCGGCCTGGCGGGCGATCCCGGCGCGCTCGACCTGGTACTGCACCCAGGCGCGCCGCTGCAGGGTCCGGGCATCCCGGTCGCGCGCGCGCGCGGGCAGCGTCTCCAGCGTGCGCAGGACTTCCAGCCAGCGTCCGGCGTCGGCGAGGGCGTAGGTCTGCGCGACGGTGACCTCGGGCAGGTCGGGGTGCGACTGGACCAGTCCCTCGATGAGCTGGTCGGCGGCGTCGGCCTGATCGGTGTCGCGCAGGATGCGCGCGAGGTCGAGTCGCGGCCACGGCGAGTCGGGGTCGAGCGCGATGGCTTCGCGCAGCAGGCGCTGGGCCCGATCGCGCTGGCCGGCCGCGTCGGCCTCGGCGGCACGCTCGCGCAGAGCGCGGGCGCGGGCCGGGGCGACCGCGGCCGCGACATCCGGCGGGCCGCCGGCGGCCAGGCGCTCGGCCTCGTCGAGCCGGCCGGTCTGGATCAGGATGCGCGCCAGCAGCGCGGTGGCGTCGGCATTGCCGGGGCGCGCCTCGAGGACGGCGCGGGCCATGGCCTCGGCCTCGTCGACGTCGCCGATGCGCAGCAGCGCGTCGGCGTAGGGCAGGCGCAGCGTGGGGTCGGCGTCGGCGGGCGCTTCGACGAAGGCCTGCCGGAAGCGCTGCACGGCAACCGCGTCGTCGTCCTGCTCGAGCGCGCTCTGGGCGCTGCGGAAGCGCAGGAAGAAGCGCGCGCTGCGTGCGGCCTCGCGCCACCGCGAGGCGGTGCCGGGCTGTGCGCGCATGGCCTGTTCCAGCAGCTCGAGCGCCGGCTCGAGCTGATCGCGGCGCAGGCGCACGAGGCCGAGCCCGCCGAGGGCATCGGCGTTGCGCGGCTTGTTCTCCAGCACGCCGGCGAAGTGCTGCTCGGCGTCGTCCAGGCGGCCTTCGTCGAGTGCCGAGAAGCCGGCGCGGATGACGGCATCGCGCTCGGCCTGACGCGGATCCGGGCGCTGCTGGACGAGACCGGCCCGCTTCTCGGCGACGGTGTCGTCGCGTCCCACCGCTTCCAGGTAGCGATCGAACAGCGGGAGGTCGGCGGCCCGGGCATCCAGCCAGACCAGCGCCTGGCGCCAGGCGCGCCCGGCCTGTTCGCGCAGCATGTTGCGCTCGTACAGATCAGCCAGACTGCGGATGCCGGTGCGGCGCGTGGCTTCGTCGTAGGTCTGCACGCGCGCCCGCGCCAGCGTGAAGCGCGGGTCGCCGGGATTGCCCGCCTCCAGGGTCTCGAGTTGCTCGAGGGCGACCGCGCGCTGATCCGGGATCCCGGCCAGGACCTCGTGGTACTCGCGCGACAGCTCGGCGCTCGGCGGCGCGCCGTCGAAGGCCTCGCTGTAGGCATCGAGGGCGGCCTCGGGGCGGTCGTTGCCGGCGAGCTGCCGGGCTTCGGCGAGCAGGTCGGGGTCGACCGCGTCAACCGCGTCGCGCTCGCGGTAGCCGCGGAGCCAGCGCGATTCGGGATTGAGGGATTCCAGCCGGTCGGCGAGTTCGGCGGCCTGCTCGGGTTCGCCGGAGGCCTCCAGCAGTGCCGCGAGACGGCCGAGGGCCTCCTCGTTGTCCGGATCGGCGGCGAGCACGCGGTCCCATGCGTCGCGGGCGCGACCGGGCTGATCGCGCTGCTCCCAGTAGCGCGCCTGCTCGGCAAGCTGGCGCACCGCGGCATTGCCGTCCTGGGCGGCAGCAGGCTGCCAGTTCCCCGCGAGGCAGCAGCAGAGCAGCAGTGCGGTGAAGCGTTTCATGAGGTCTCCCAGGCCGGTATCAGGCTTCCGTCGGCACGGAACCGGAAGCGGCCCTCGCGCACGCCGGTGGCGAACAGCGCGAGCATCTGATCGTAGTAGCGCGCCGGCCGGCCGTAGAGGCCGCGCACGCGCTGGTTCTCGGCGCGCGCCGCGAAGCGGTCGGCGATGTCGCCGTGGCCCATGCCTTCGAGCCAGGCGGCCGCCACCAGCTGGAAGCCCGGCGGCCCCTCACCGGACAGCGCGGCGCTCGCGACATCCCACTTCTCGGGCATGAAGCCGTTGCCGGCGATGATGCGGACCGCCGGAATGAGCGATCCGCGCATGCGGTCGAGGATGGGCAGTCCGGGGACCTCCATCGCCGCCCACAGGAACACGCGGACGGCGTCGTAGCTGCCGCGCGTGCCGTGTTCCGGATCGGGCCGGTAGCCGCCTTCGCCCAGCTGCACCCAGTCCGGGGGCAGGCCGTTGGGCGCGATCACGTCGAGCGCCTGCACCGACTCGGCGAGGATGGCCGCCCAGGGCCCGTCGGCATCGTGCTGCGCCAGATAGTGCAGCTGGAAGGGTGGTACGTAGCTCGGGTTGAGACGCGCGGTACCGTCCGAGACAAAGCCCTCCGGGCCGGGCAGCAGCACCTGCCGTGCATCGATGACGGCGGTCTCGCGCTCGCGCACCATCGCCAGCAGCCGCTCGGCGAGCTCGCGGTACTCGGGACGTTCCCAGAGGCGCGCGGCCTCGAGCAGGCTGTAGGCGATGAACAGATTGGCGTCGGAGGCCGGATTCGGGTCCAGGATCTGCCAGTTCCCGGTCTCGGGATGCTGGCCCCAGAGCCAGGCCGGCAGGTGCTGGCCGAGGTCGCCGCCCGCGAGGTTGTCCTGCGTCCACTCGAGGATGCGGGAAAAGCGGGCGCGATCATTCGCCACGAGCGCGAAGAACAGACCATAGGCCTGCGCCTCCGACACGGTCCGCGCGTTGTCGGTCCAGTCGACGACGCGGCCGTCATCCTGGATGAAGCCGTCGGCGAAGCGATCCCACAGCGGCCAGCCATGACTGCGGCCGTCGCCTTGGAACAGCGTCAGCGCACCCGCGGGAACGCTGGCCAGCAGGATCATGGCGGCAACGGCGGCCCGGCATGCACGCAGGACGGCTTCAGGCATCGCCTTCCAGCCGTCGACGCGCCCGACCGCGCAGCAGGACGCGCAGCACCCAGATCGCGAGCAGTCCGACGAAGGCGAGCAGCAGCAGCATGACCCACGGGCGCTCGCCGACCCAGAAGCGCACGGCCCAGTCGAGCGGCATGGTGCCGACCGCGTACTGCGGGCCGAGCAGATAGGACGACACGCTCTCGCCGTCGGCGAGGCTGACGTCGCCGCCCATGAACTGGGCGCGGCCCGGATCGAGCAGGATGCGGGCAGTGTCCATCACCGAGGCGCGCGAGCCCGACGTCACCATCACCACGCTGCGGCCGCTCGCGAACGGCGATTCCGCGGCGACGATGGCGCCCAGCCGGTTGCCGGCGCTGTGCACCACGCGGGCGGCGTAGGTGCGCGCGGCTTCCGGATCGCGGCCGTCCATGCGCGCGAACATCTGCTCCAGCGGGTCGGCGCGCTGCAGGTTGACCTCGTCGCCCTTCATGCGCAGCGGCAGCGGGATCTCGGCACCACTGGTCGCGGAGAGCCGCTCGCTGCCGCCGACATAGAGCAGGTCGCGGTCGTAGTCGTTGTCCAGCGCGGTCTCGGTGAGCACCTCCGCGCGCGACAGCACGGCACCGGTGCTGCGGCCGAGGAAGCCGGCGAGGGTGAGCGCGGCCGACAGGTCCTCGGCGACCGGGTCGCGCGGCAGCACGAAGGCCATCTCCGCGCCGTCGGCGTGGCGGGTGAAGGGGAAGCCGCCGTCGGCGAACAGCGCCAGATTGGGCAGTCGCGCGTAGTAGGCGTGCCGCGGGAATTCGACATCGAGCCCGCGATCCACCGAGGCGCGGAGCAGCGCCGGGTCGAAGACCTCGCAGTACTTGGTCTGCCCGCGGATCAGGTCGAATTGCAGCGCCAGCTGATTGCGGTACTCCAGCGCCGATGTCGGGAGCTGGGTGCGGATGTCGCGCTCGACCGCCCGGCCGGAGTCGTCATGGATCCGGACGTCGTCGATGAACTGGCCGTTGAGGCGGATGCCGAGCATCGAGCGGTCGCTGATGCCGGCGCCGGCGCGCGCGGTCAGGTCGAGATCGATGAAGCTGGCCTCGGCGAAGAACAGGTGCGGCGCGAGCCGGAACTCGAATCGCAGCGCCGCGGGCGACAGGCCGGACGCCGACAGGCCGCTGCGCGCGAAGGGCTCGAGGGGGATGTCGTCGCCCGGCGACAGCCAGCGCGGCGCCTGGTTGGCGGGCAGGGGCTTGGGGGGTGTGAAATCGGTGACGCGCGCGCTCGTGCCGCGCATCGATACCTCGCCGTAGGCCAGCGCCTGTGCGGCACGCCGCAGGCCGGCCGCGTCGCGCGCGCTGATCAGCAGGACCTGGAGCAAGGGGTTGTCGGGATGCTCGACCACCCGGATCTCGGGCTCCTCCGGAATCGGGATGTCCTCGAAACCGTCGATGTCGCGGGTCGACGTGCGCATCGCGACCACGTGCATGTCGGCATCCGGCAGCGCGCCGAACGACACCGGGAACTCGGCGCCGCGCCAGTCGGCGAGCATGCCGAACCACGAGCCGAGCGTGGTCGCGGCGGCGATGATGGCGTTGTCGCTGCCGTCCGGCAGCACGACCGGCAGGCGCAGCCGGCGCTGGTCGGCGGCGTCGAAGAAGGGCGCCGGCATGCGCTCGAGGTCGGGCCGTAGCGGCAGGGCGGCCAGTTCGAGATGGAGCCGGCTGTCGCCGCCGATCTCGACCCACAGGCTCGGATGCGTGGGATCCTCGCACTCGTCGCGGGCGTAGCTGGCGACCGAATGGAACGCGAGCTGGTTGTAGCGCAGGAACAGCTTGGGATCGATGGCGATGGTGCGGGTGTTGCGATCGGGGGTCTCGCTGTCGAGCTTCCAGCTGTCGATGGTGTCGCCGTTGAACTGGATGTTGAGCTGGCTGATGTCCGGGCGCAGCGAGGGCGAGAAGCGGTAGCCGAGCTCCAGCCGGGCGTCGGTGACGACCTGGTCGTCGCGCAGCGACAGCGGCAGCGACCGGGTGGCGGCGACGTTGCGCATGCGCATCGGGGACTCGGCACCGAGGTCCGAGATCGAGAGCGTGCGCGTCTCGTCACCCAGCCGGGTGACCGGGGCGGGGTCATCCGCCTGGGCGCGGACCGGGGCGCTCTGCGCCAGGCCGAGCGCGATGGCCGCGAGCGCGAGCAGCGCTGCGGATGAGGTCGTTCGTCTGCGGAAGGGAGAGCGCATGCTGGAGAGAAGCCACCGGAGGAAGATGAAGAAGCCTTCGTAGCCAAAATAGACCACGTGCCGGAACGCCCGCCAGGGTCGGTCGAGACGGGTGCGGTCGCGCCAGCGCAGCCAGGCGTCGGCGCGCCCGTAGATCGCGTACACCAGCTGGCGCTCCTGCTGCAGGCTGAGGGCGTCGAAGGCCACCGCCACCGAGCCTTTGTCATTGCGCAGCACGGTTGCCGGCGTCCAGACCTCGGCGAACTCGGGGATCAGCGCCAGCTGGATGCGGTCGCCGGGGTGCAGGTTGAGGCCGGCGGGCACATGGAAGGCCGCACCGCCGTAGGAGAGGTTCTGGGTGATGCTGTCGTAGGCGGTCTCCGCCCCGTCGCGCGCGATGCTGACCGGCACCTCGCACGCCACGCGCACCGAGTGCCGGACCTGGCGCCGCTCGGACGCCACCCGCAGCGCCGCGCCGATGAGGATGAGGTTGAAGATGGTCCATCCCATGGTGACGAACAGCGTGTCGACATCGGGACTGAAGAAGAAGTAGCGCACCAGGCCGACGAGCACGCCGACCATGTTGAATAGGAAGATCCAGAGATAGGGCTTGGCGATGTCGCGATCGAAGTAGTCGCGGTCCACGATGCCGCCCTTGGCGGTGACGTTGAAGGCACCGGAGCGCGGACGGATCAGCGCCACCGTCGTGGGCAGGAGGATGAAGGCCGCCAGCACGGTCTCGTAGACCTCCGCGAAGAAGGAGTGGCGGTAGTTTCCCTGCAGGCGCGAGTTGGTGAGGATGGCGCACAGGAGATGGGGGACCGCGAAGGAGACGATCATCAGGCCCTGGGCATTGATGATGCGCGCGTCCAGCAGCAGGAACGCGAGCGGCGCCATCAGGAACACCAGGCGCGGAAAGCCGTAGAAGAAGTGCAGCATCGCCGTGGCGTAGCACAGCCGCTGGCCGAAGCCGAGGCCGCGTCCCAGCAGCGGGTTGTCGAGTCGGAAGATCTGCGCCATGCCGCGCGCCCAGCGGATGCGCTGACCGATGTGGGCCGACAGCGACTCGGTCGCGAGTCCGGCGGCCTGCGGGATGTTGATGTAGGCCGTGCGCCAGCCCTGGCGGTGCATCTTCAGCGAGGTGTGGGCGTCCTCGGTGACGGTCTCCACCGCCACGCCGCCGATGCCCTCGAGCGCGGTACGCCGGATGACCGCGCAACTGCCGCAGAAGAAGGTCGCGTTCCAGTAGTCGTTGCCGTCCTGCAGCAGGCCGTAGAACAGCTCGCCCTCGTTGGGGGATTCGCGGAACACATCGAGATTGCGCTCGAAGGGGTCGGCCGAGAAGAAGTGGTGCGGCGTCTGCACCATCGCCATCCTGGGATCGGCGACCAGCTGCCCGGTGGCGACCTGCAGGAAGGAGCGGGTGGGAATGTGGTCGGAATCGAAGATCGCGATCAGCTCGCCGTCGGTCTTGGTGAGCGCGTGATTGATGTTGCCGGCCTTGGCGTGCTTGTTGTCCGGCCGGGTGACATGGCGCGCCCCGACGCGTTCGCAGAAGCGCGCGAAGTCCTCGCGCCGTCCGTCGTCCAGCACGTGCACGCGCAGCTTGTCGGCCGGCCAGTCGAGATCGAGGGCCGCGAGGATGGTCGGCCGGACAACCGACAGCGACTCGTTGTAGGTCGGGATGAAGACGTCGACCGTGGGCCAGTTCTCGATGTCGTCGGGCAGCGGAACCGGCTTGCGCTTCAGCGGGTGCAGGACCTGGAAGAAGCCGAGCACGAGAATCAGCCAGGCGTAGAGCTCCGCGGCGAGGAGGCCGGCCGCGAACAGCAGGTCGACCGCGCCGAAGGTCGGGCCGATGGGCAGGGTCTCGGTGACGCGCCAGTAGATGTATCGCGTCGTGGTCAGCGTGGAGATCGCCATCAGCGCATAGGACGGTCCCCATCCGCCGGGCATGCGCTTGAGAACGATGGCCGCGATCACCGCGACCACGCCCACCACCATCTGCCAGTAGAGCGCGAGCTTGGCGGTCACGAACATCCAGCCCGTCGCCGCGAGTAGGATCAGCGCACACGCCAGCAGCAGGCGCGTGCCGAAGCCGATTCGCGAAGAGTGCGCGGTGCGCGTCATGGAGCGGACCCGGGGAGGCGCCGCGCGCGGTCAGGGGCGGCCAATGCGCGGTCTCAGCTCTGGCTGTCGCTGTCCAGGCGGGCGAAGAGTTCGCCCAGCGGGAGCGTGCGCAGCTGCTCTGCGTCCAGCGGGGCCGATTCCGGATGCGCATGGCCATCGCGTGCATCCGCGGCGGCGCTCAGGGCGGCGAACAGTTGCGAGAGCGATTCGGCCTTGCCGCTGCGCGCGGCGTCGGGCGCCGCATTCGACTGGGGCGTGCGCCTGTCGCGCGACCGCACCAGCCCGAGACGCCGCACGACCTGCTGCGGTCGCGAGGTCGTCGCGCGCTCGTCGCGAGCCGCCGGATCGGCCTGCGCCGGCTCGCTGGTGGGGGCAGCATCGACGGACGGTGAGGGGGCCGGTCGGCTGTCACCCGGGCGTGCCGCGAATTCGCGGTAGCGGCCCTCCATCCCCTGGGTCTGGAACAGGTTCTCGATGTCGCGGCGCGAGCCCTTCATGCCTTGGTCTCCCTGGCTGCCGCGGCGAAGTGCGAGCGGTGCGCGAAGCGGTACCGCAGGCTGTGCCCGTCGTCGCTGTCGACGCTGCGCACATCGAGCGTGTCTCCGGCACCCAGATGCTGGAGCCACTCGGCGAGAATGCCCTCGAACAGTCCCTCGCTCCAGACACCGTGATCGGCTCCGAACCAGGCCTGGAGGGGCGGTGCGCCGTGCACGAAGACGATCTCGCCACCCTCGGGCTCGGCGCGGAGCGTGCCCCAGTCGGCTTCACGGAAGGCGCTGTCGGCTGCCTGCTCGAACTCGGCGAGGGTCGCGCATTCGGGCAACGGGTGCCATCGCGCCAGGATCCGTCCGGATTCGAAGGCGAGGCTGCGGAGCTGCGCGCTCTCGGCATGCTCGCCGACCACGCCGACGAGCGCTCGCAGGACCTCGGCAGCGGCCCGGTCTCGCGGCCGGTTGCGATAGTAGTCGATCGCGTCAGATTCGATGGTCATGGCTTCCCCTTCGCCGGAAGTCTAAGGCATTGCCACGCCGGGAAAAAGCGTCAGTCCGGACGGACGGTGAGCTGACGGCGATCCATGGCGGCCTCCAGCATGTCCGCCGTCATCGGAATCCGGGTCTCCCCGCGCTCGGCGGCGGTGACCAGCTCGACGATGCGCTGGTTGCGCTCCGCCGCGAGACCGTTGCGCCGCGCCAGCCCGGCGATCTCGCCGCTGAGCAGGTCGATCTCCGTGCGGCGGCCGTGCGCGAGGTCGCTGACCATCGACGGATAGGCGCCGTCGCCGAGGCCCAGTCGCCAGGCCGCGAGACGCCAGGCAGCGCCACCGTTGTGCCGGAGCAGGCGCAGGAAGACCGTCAGCGGGACGCCCACCGGAACGCTGAAATCGATACCGGCGGTGCGCAGCACCTCGGCGCCTTCGTCCAGCAGGTCCGCGTACACGGCGCGCAGGCCGGGCACGGTAAGCACTTCGCGGAAGGTGCTGTGGGTCAGCGCCGCAATGCCGGCGGACAGATTGAACAGCAGCTTGCCCCAGGCGGCGGCCTCGCCGCGTGCGGCGCGGACGCGCAGGCCGGAGCCGCGGAACAGCGCGACCGTCGCACCGTGCTCGCGCGGGATGCCGATCTGCGGGCGCGCGCTGACCCGGGCGTGGAGCGGCTCCAGCAGCTGGGCGTTGAACAGGATGGTGGCCGGCAGCACCGGATGGCCGGGGAAGCGTTCGCGGATCCGGCGCAGCGCGCCCACGCCGTTGAGCGTGGATACGAGTGGGGTGTCCGCCCGCATGTCGGCGGGCAGCCCGTCGAGCGCCGCATCCAGGTCCGGGTGCTTCACGCAGATCAGCACCTGACGGACCTCGTCCGGGTCCGCCGAGGTCGTCAGCAGCGGTCGCGGCCCCGCCAGCGCGGGGCCACCGGTGACGCGTTCGACGGCGATGCCCTCGGCGGCGGCAACGGCGGGCAGGTCGTGCCGCGTGCACTGCAGTCGCAACGGTCGGCCCGCCGCGCCGAGGTAACCGGCGATCACGGTGCCGACCGCACCGGGTCCGACAATCAGCAGCATGGGTGCCCTCGGGATGCGCAGACCGGCATCATTTGTACCGGCTTGCGGCGCGCGGCACCAGTCCGGCGGGTGGAATCGCTTGCCGGCACCGGTGACGCGCTACAGTGCGCGGGCGAACGAAACCAAGTCGAAAGCCTGGGAGGGCGCGCATGCGGGGGAAGAGATCGATGTCCGGGCGGGCATTCGCGGTGGCCATTGCGCTCGCCGCGGGGGGCGCGTCGGCCGACGCCGGCGATACCGGGGCCGCTGTCGAGCACGACGACGCGGCGGTCTCGGACGCGGCCGATACGGCGGCGACCGCCGACAGCGTCATGCGCTGCATGCGCGAGAACATTCCGGAGCGGCTGCGACTGCGCGAGCTCCGGCTGCGCACCGAAGGCGGCGATGACGATGGCCGGGAGCTGCGCGCGCTCGTCTATCTCAGGCGCAACGAGGGGCGGGCCGCGATGACGACCTACGTCGAGGCTCCCTCCGACATGGCCGGCACGGCCTACCTGTGGCGGGAGCTGGAATCGCGCGACGAGACCTTCGTCTTCATCCCCGAGCTCAATCGGGTGCGACGGGTGATCGGGAGCGGGGCCGACAGCGGCCTGTTCGACTCCGAATTCAGCATGCGCGACCTGCAGCAGGCGCAGGGCGCCTTCTCCAGCGGCGAGCAGAGCCTGACCGGGAGCGATGCGCTCGACGGTCGGCCGGTGTGGCGCATGCGCTTCGTGCCGGGGCCGGAGGAACCGACCGTGTACCTGCATGTCGACGCTGCGGTGGATCAGGCCTCGTGCGTGACGCTGCAGGCCGAGTTCGTCGACGGCAACGGCGTCGTCAAGCGGTTCAGCGCGGACCCCGAGAGCCTGCACGCGGCCGGCGGCGTCACCTACGCCAGACGGCTGCGCATGCACAATCTCCGCAACCAGCGGACCAGTCACGCCGAGCTCTCCGAGCTGGAGCTGCCCGAGTCGCTGCCGCAGCGCATCTTCCTCCCCAACGCGTTCTTCCTCGGACGCTGACCCATGGGGTGGCTGGACGCGATGCTGGCGCGGCCGCGACTGGTGGTCGCGGCCGTGACCGTGGTCAGCGCCCTGTCCGCGATCACCGTTGCGCTGACGCGCGATGCCGACGGCCCGCTGATCCGCGTCGATACCGACCTCGACGCCCTGCTGCCGGCCGATGCAGCCGAGACGGAGAGCATGCAGCGGCTGGAGGCCCGCTTCGGTGCCACCGATGCGCTGCTGGTGAGCGCACGCCACGACGACCTGTTCAGTGCCGACGGGCTGAACGCGGTGGCCGCTGCGCACGACCGCGTTCGCGCGCTGCCATCGGTGCGGTCGGTCAACTCGCTGGCGTCCGCGCCGAACCTGCTGCTCAACAGCCCCGATGACGCGGTGCTGGATGTCGGTTCGGTGACCGAGCAGTACCGGCGCGACCCCGAACGGCTCACTACCATTGCCGACAGCGCCCGTCGCAACCCGATGCTGGCCGGCGTGCTGTTCAGCGCCGACCCGGACGCGGCGGCCTTCATCGTCACGCCGGTGGACGGTCTCGAGGGCAGCGGCGTGCAGGCGCTTGCGGAGGCGGTGCGTATCGAGGTCGCGGCGGTGACCGGCTTCCACGATGTCGCGACCACCGGAACCGGGCTGGTCGATGCCGCCACCACGGATGCCATCTGGGACGGTCTGCTGCGCACGCTGCCGGTGGCGGTGGCGCTGGTCATCGGCCTGCTGGCGCTGTCCTTCCGCAGCGCCCTGGTGGTGCTGCTCGGTGCCATGAGCATCGGCGTTTCGCTGCTCGTGATGTGGGCGGTGGGCGCGCTCGCCGGCCTGTCGCTCAACATGGTGTCGGCGATCGCGCCGCCGGTGGTGGTGGCCTTCGGGATCATGTTCAGCATCCACATGGTGTCGGAATGGCTCCGGCACGATGTCGGCGAGAGCACCGGCCGCGCGCGCCGCGCGGTGGGGGCGGTGGCGGTGCCGCTGCTGCTCAACGGGCTCACCACGTCCATCGGGCTGGCGGCGCTGGCGCTGTCACCACTTCCCGCCGTGCGCGACTTCTCGCTGCTGGCGGTGACCGGCGTCCTGTCGCTGACCGTGCTCAGCGTGAGCTACCTGCCGGCGCTGCTGCTGCTCATGGGCATGCACATCGGTGCGCGGCCGCTGCTGGGCGAGAGCATCGCGCGGCGCGTGGCCGATCGTCTGGCGCGCTTCGATGTGCGCTGGCGCGTGCCCATCGTGGCTGCCGCGCTCGGCGTGCTGGTGGCCGGGGCACTGCTCGCGCAGCGCGTCGAGCCGGGGTCGTCCTACATCGCGAACTTCAGTCCCGACGCACCGGTGCGCGCCCAGTACGAGCAGGTCAACGCTGATCTGGGGGGCGCCAACACCATCGCGGTGCTGCTCGAGGCGCCGCTCGATCATGTGCTGCTCGAGCCGGACATCGCGCGCGCGGTCGGGGATTTCGTGTCCTGGGCCCGCGAGCAGCCCGAGATCGGAGCCGCCGTCAGTTACGTCGACCATCTGCAGGTTCTGAATGCGGCCATGCAGCCGGACGCGGGTGGTGCGCTGGCATACCCGGAAAGCACGCGGCTGGCACGCCAGCTGCTGAGCTTCGGCGGCAACGATGCGGTGCGCGGCCTGATCGATTCCCGGCAGCGCAATGCCGTGGTGCCGTTGCGCATCAATGTCGATCACAGTGCGCAGGTCAGCGCGCTGGTCGAGCGCATCCGGACGCGACTGGCGACGCTGCCGCCGGCGCTCAACGCGGAGGTCACCGGGGCCCCGGTGATGGCGGCCAGCACGGTCACGCGCGTGGTCGACCGGCAGTGGCTGTCGGTGGGGGCCGCACTGCTTGCGATCCTGCTGGTGCTCTACGCGCTCTTCCTGTCGCTGCGCGCCGCGCTGGTGGCGATGATCCCCAATCTCATCCCGGTGGCGGTCTACTTCGGCCTCCTCGGGATCAGCGGCATCGGACTCAACCCGGCCACCAGCCTCGTGGCCTGCCTCGTGATCGGGGTGGCGGTGGACGATACCATCCATTTCCTGGCGCGCTTCAATGCCGAGGCCCGGGCGCGCGGCAGCGAGGATCAGGCGGTCAGTCACGCCCTGGGCACGGTGCTGCGCCCGGTCTCGCTGACCACGGCGGCGCTGTGCCTCAGCTTCGGCGCCTTTCTGCTGTCGCCGCTGGTGTCGCACGCCGAGTTCGGCGCGCTGGCGGCGCTCGCGCTGCTGCTGGCCTGGCTCACCGACATCCTGGTGACGCCCGCGCTCGGCTCCATGGTGCGGATCGTGACACTCTGGGATCTGCTGCGGGTCGACCTGGGTCAGTCGCCGCAGTACACCATCCCGCTGCTCAACGGCCTCAGCAACCGCCAGGCGCGCCTGTTCGCGCTCACCGCGCACTACGAGCGCGTGCCGGCCGGCACCGATATCGTCATCGAGGGCGAGATCTCCGCCGACATCTGGGTGTGCGTCGACGGGCAGCTCGAAGTGTGGGTCGAGCGCGAGGGGCAGCGGCGCACCATCAACAGTCTGTTCCGCGGCGCCACGCTGGGCGAGGCGGGCTACTTCGGACAGCGTCGCACCGCGTCGGTGACCACGCGCCGCGACACGCGCCTGCTGCGCTTCAACGCCAACGACCTCGAGCGGCTGCGCCGACGGCACCCGCGCATCGCCGCCATCGTGCTGCGCAACCTCAATCGCATCCAGGCCGAGCGCCTGGCGCACGCCACCTCGATGCTGCGCTAACACCGTAGCGTCACGCCCGCGGTCGACGATGCCGCCATAATCGGCGACCGAACACGAACCCACGCAATCGGGAGACACTGCATGAGCCTGCAAGGCAAGACCCTGTTCATCTCCGGCGGCAGCCGCGGCATCGGCCTCGCCATCGCCGTTCGCGCAGCCCGCGACGGTGCCAATGTCGCCGTCGCCGCCAAGACCGACCAGCCGCACCCCAAGCTGTCGGGCACCATCCACACGGCGGCGGACGCCATCCGCGAAGCCGGCGGGCAGGCGCTTCCGCTGCTCTGCGACATCCGCGAGGAGGAGCAGGTCACGGCCGCCATCGAGAAGACCGTGGAGACCTTCGGCGGACTGGACATCCTGGTCAACAACGCCAGCGCAATCTCGCTGACCGGGACGATGCAGACCGACATGAAGCGCTACGACCTGATGAACCAGATCAATGCGCGCGGCACCTATCTCTGCGGCCAGAAGGCCATCCCGCATCTGCGCAAGGCGGAGAATCCGCACATCCTCACGCTGTCGCCGCCCCTGGATATGCGCAGCAAGTGGTTCGCGCCGCACGTGGCGTATTCCATCGCCAAGTACGGCATGAGCCTCTGCACGCTGGCCTGGGCGGAGGAGTTCGCCAGGGACGGCATCGCCGCCAATGCCTTGTGGCCACGCACCGGCATCGCCACCGCGGCCATCGAGATGCTGGGAGGCGACGAGCTCGCCAAGCGGTCGCGGGCGCCGGAGATCATGGCGGACGCTGCGCACGTCATCCTGTGCAAGGACAGCCGCAGCTTCACCGGCCAGTTCTGCATCGACGACGTGGTGCTCCACGACAGCGGCGTGCGCGATTTCTCGGGATACCGCCGGGCCGACGTCGACGAATCGGAGCTGATGCCCGACTTCTTCGTTCCGGACGACCTGCCCAAGGTGACATGAGTCGCTGGCGGCCGCCGAACACCGAGCGCGCGTCGCCCTACGTCACTGCCGATGGTCTGGCGCGGCTGCAGGCCGAGTACGACCATCTGTGGCGCGAGCGCCGGCCCGCCGTGGTGCGGGCGCTCGCGGCCGCCGCCGCGGAGGGTGATCGCTCGGAGAACGCCGAATATCAGTACCGCAAGAAGGAGCTCGGGGAGATCGATCGCCGCGTGCGTTATCTGCAGCGTCGCCTGCCGCAACTCCGCGTTCCGCCGCTTCCGGACGATCCCGGCCGCATTCACTTCGGCGCCGCGGTCCGCATCTGCGTGGACGGCGATGCCGAGCGCACCCTCCGGCTGGTGGGGGCGGACGAGACCGATACCGCCAGCGGGTGCGTGTCGGTCGACGCACCGCTGCCGCGCGCGCTGCTCGGCCGTCGCGAGGGCGACGTGTTCCATCACGCGGCGCCCGGCGGCGAACAGGAGATCGAGGTGCTGAGCGTGGCCTATGCGGAACCCGCAGACGCGCGAGCGGTCAATGATGACCCGGATTGAGAGGAGCGGGTGCATGCGCGGATGGCTGTCGATGCTGGTACTGGCGGTGACCGTCAGCGGGTGCGTGACCGCGACGCCGTACCAACCCGCCGACGGCGGCTACGGCTACGCCGATCAGCGCATCGAGGACAGGCGCTTCCGCGTGACCTTCTCCGGCAACGACGCCACCCCGCGGGCCCGGGTCGAGAACTACCTGCTCTTCCGGGCGGCCGAGATCACGCTGGCGAACGGCGGCACGCATTTCCTCATGGGCGACGTGGCCACCGAGTCGCAGACCAGCTACACGCAGACGCTCGATACCCGCTTCGGGTTCGGGTACTACTCCACCTTCGGCGGTGCCGCGGGGCTGGGTGTCGGCACCAGCACGCCGCGATCGACCCGCTACGACGCGCAGGCCTACATCGTCGTGCTCGAGGACGATCAGGGCCGCGACGACCTCAAGGCCTTCGATGCGCGGCAGGTGCAGCAGCACCTCGGCCCGACCATCGTGCGCCCGGAATAGGGCCCGCGAACCGGCGATAGCCCGCCACTATCCGGAGCATCGCGACGGACGCATTGATTAGCGAATGAGAATCACTATCATGCGTGCATGCCGAAGCGGAGCACAGCCATGACCAAGACGATCTCATTCGCGATAGTCCACATGACGGTGGCGTTCACGGTCGTCTACCTGATGACCGGCAACGTCATGGCCGGTGGTGTGGTGGCGCTGATCGAACCGATGTGCAATACCGTCGCATACCACTTCCACGAACGCTTCTGGGCGCGTCGTGGGCGCGGGGGCGGGGATCCCGCCCCCACCGGCGCCTGATCCCGCCGGAGGCGCGGTCTACTGCGTCCGTCGTAGTTGTCGGTGCGAACGGGAATGCTAGAGTCCCTCGCAAAGATCCGGAGGAGATTCCCACTTGACGCATCGCAGCGTGCTGGTGACCGGCGCTTCGGCCGGTATCGGCCGTGCCACGGTCCTGCGCTTTCTCGCCATGGGCTGGCAGGTGGGGGCGATCGACCGTGACGGCCGGGCGCTTGCCGCGCTCGAAGCCGAGGCCGCCAGCGAGCGCCTCTGGACGGAGGCCGTCGACGTCACCGACGCTGACGCCTACACCGCAGCGCTTCGCGGCTTCATGGAAGCCACCGGCGGCCGGCTGGACGTGCTGGTCAACAATGCCGGGCTGGTGTGCGCCGGGGACTTCGAATCGATCGACTGTTCGCATTACGACCGCCTCATCGACGTGAACGTGAAGGCGGTCGTGCGCGGCTGCCATATCGCGCTGCCGTTCCTGATGACCACACCCGGCGCGCGCGTGGTCAATCTGTGTTCGGCGTCGGCCGCATACGGCGTACCGTCCTACGCGGTCTATTCGGCCAGCAAGTTCGCGGTGCGCGGACTGACCGAGGCGCTGGACGCGGAGTGGCGCCGCCACGGCATCCGCGTGACGGCGGTGTGGCCGCTCTTCACAAGGACGGCGATGACCACCGGCATCCATCAGCCGGCGATACTCGAGCGGCTCGGCGTGCGCCTGGATGCCGGTGACGTCGCGCGCGTGGTGACGCGTTCGGCGACGTGCCCGCGCTGGTGGCCGCAGGTCCACTGGAACGTTGGTCTGCAGGGCATGCTCGTGGTGCTGACGACGCGTTTCCTCCCGGCCTGGCTCAACCGCATCTTCATGCGCGAGCTGGGGGACTACTGACCGCATTGCCCGCCATGGTCGTGACCTTCATGCATTCACCCGCAGGACTTCCGCAATGACACGCCCCTCCAGCAACCGGCGCGCACTCGCCTTCATGGTCGGCGCCGCACTCCTCTGGCCCGGCGCGTCGGCGCAGGCCCAGGATGCCGGCGACGCGGTCGATCGGACGGCGGCGCAGCGGCGCGACGACGCGCGCTCCCAGGACCGTATCGATCAGGTCGACGAAGCCACGCGCGAGGCGCTGCAGGCCTATCGCTCCGCGGTATGGGAGACGCAGCAGCTCAACGTCTATGCCGATCAGCTGCAGGAGCTGATCGACCAGCAGGCGGCGGAGCTCGAGTCGCTGCGCGAGCAGATCCGCGAGCTCGAGCTCACCGAGCGCGAGATCATGCCGCTGATGCTGCGCATGATCGACGCGCTGGAGCGCTTCGTGGCGCTCGATCTGCCGTTCCGTCAGGAGGAGCGTCGCAAGCGGCTCGAGGGGCTGCGCGATGCCATGTCGGACCCCTCGGTTTCGGTGGCGGATCGCTATCAGAAGGTGCTCGAGGCCTATGCGGCCGAGTCGGACTATGGCCGCGGCATCGGTCACGAGCGCGCCGAGATCGACGGCCGCGTGCACGACATCCTGCGGGTCGGGCGGGTGGCGCTGTACGCGCTGTCGCTCGACGGCAGCGAGGTCAGGCGCTGGGACGCGGCTTCCGAAGCCTGGGTCGACATGCCCGGGCACTACATTCCCACCGTGCGCCAGGCGCTGCGCGTGTCGCGCGAAGTGATCGCGCCCGAGCTGCTGCTGCTGCCGGTGTCGGTGCCGACCGCCGACGGCGATGCCGGCACGCTGCCGGCGCTGGACGCGGTGGAGGCCGCGCCGGAGGCCGCCGCGGGCTCGGGTGACGACGACGGGGAGGAAACGCCATGATCCGCCGCCACTGCACCATCGCCACGCTGCTCGCCGGCATGCTGCTGACGGCGCTGCCCGCCGCACCGGCGGTCGCGCAGGACATGGCCAGCCTGCTCCAGGAGATCCGCGAATCGGGTCGCCAGCAGCAGCGCATCAATCGCGAGCGCGAGCAGCGCTTCATTCGCGAGCGCGACCAGCAGCAGCAGCGTCTGCGGGAAGCCCGGGCCGAGCGCGATGCCGCCCGTCGGCGCGCGGAGCAGGTACGCGCCGAGTTCGAGCAGGGCCAGGAGCAGATCAACGCGCTCAAGGAGGAGCTCAACGCCGCCAGCGCCGATCTAGGCCGGCTGTTCACGGCGGCGCGCAGCACCGCGGGCGATCTGCGCGAGAAGGCCCAGACCTCGCCGGTGACGGCGCAGGTGCCCGAGCGTCTCGAACAGCTCGGCGCCATCGCCGACAACCCCGCGCTGCCCAGCATGGCGCAGCTCGAGGATCTCTGGTTCCTGCTGGTACAGGACATGACCGCCACCGGGCGGGTGGCGCGCTTCGAAGCACCGATCACCGACATCTTCGGCAACGAGCGTTCGGCAGAGCTCATCCGGGTCGGTGATTTCAGCGCCTTCACTGCCGATGGTTACGTGCTCCTGCCCGAGGGCGGCACGGTGGCGCAGTTGCTGCCGCGGCAGCCGGGCGGCAGCTATACCGACGCTGCCGAGGACTTCTTCGCGGCCGAGCCGGGCAGCGTGCAGCCCGCGCTCATCGATCCGTCGCGCGGCCGGCTGCTGGAGGTCGAGGCCGATCGGCCAACGCTAGGCGAGCGCGTCGACCAGGGCGGCGTGGTCGGCTACACCATCCTGGCCATCGGTGCGGCGGGCCTGCTGTTGGCGGTGGCGCAGCTGGTCTATCTGGCCCTGGTGGGCGGGCGCGTGCGCCGACAGCTCGACGCCACCGATCAGCCGCGCGACGACAATCCGCTCGGCCGGGTCCTCGGCGCGGCATCCGACGGCACCGGCAGCGACGATCCCGAGCTGCTCGAGCTGCACCTGTCCGAGGCGGTGGTCAAGGAGACGCCGCGCCTGGAGCGCTTCCAGTCGCTGCTCAAGCTGTTCGTGGCGGTCGCGCCGCTCATGGGGCTGCTCGGCACCGTCACCGGCATGATCCTCACGTTCCAGTCGATCACGCTGTTCGGCACCGGTGACCCCAAGCTCATGGCGGGCGGCATCTCGCAGGCGCTGGTGACCACGGTACTGGGCCTGTGTGTGGCCATTCCACTGCTCTTCCTGAATTCGCTGCTGGGTGCGCGCTCGCGCGTGCTGGTGCAGACGCTCGATGAAGAGTCGGCGCTGGTGCTCGCGCGCAGGCTCGAGGGGCAGGGTCGTGCTTGAGGCGCTGCTCTGGCGCATAGCGGGCAGCGGGCCCCTGGCGCGCGTCGCCGACTTTCTCGATGACGGCGGGCCGGTGCTGCTGCTGGTCGGTGCCGCGGGTCTGCTGCTCTGGGTGCTGATCCTGGAGCGCTGGGTGTACTTCCGCTTCGTGTTCCCGCGCATGGAGCGCGAGCTGATCGCGCAGTGGCGCGAGCGTGCCACGCACCGGAGCTGGAGCGCCCGTCGCGTGCGGGAGGTGATGATCCGGCGGGCGCGCGAGCGCCTGGCGGCGACCCTGCCGCTGATCCAGACGCTGATCGCGGCCTGTCCGCTGCTCGGCCTGCTCGGCACCGTGACCGGCATGATCGCGGTCTTCGACGTCGTCGCGCTGGTCGGCACCGGCGACGCCCAGGCGATGGCGGCGGGGGTCTCGCGCGCCACCATCCCGACCATGGCGGGCATGGTGGTCGGGATCTCCGGCCTGTTCCCGCTCTACCGTTTCACCGCGGCCGCCCGTGACCGCGCCGAACGCCTGTCCGAGGCGCTCGACACGAGGGGTACGGCATGAAGATGCGGCGCCACACGCAGACCAGTGAAGATGCCGGCATCGATCTGACGCCGATGCTGGACGTGGTCTTCATCATGCTGATCTTCTTCATCGTGACCACGACCTTCGTCCGCGAGGCGGGCATCAACGTCAACCGGCCGAGCGCCGAGACCGCGGAGCGGCAGGACCAGCAGACGATCCTGGTGGCGATCTCCGCCGAGGACGAGATCTACATCGATGGGCGTAGCGTCGACATCCGCGGCCTGCGTGCCGAAATCGAGCGTCTCAAGGGCCAGGCACCGGACGCGACCGTGGTGGTGCAGGCCGACCAGGATGCCGGCGCCGGGGTCATGGTCCAGGTGATGGACAAGGCGCGACTGGCGGGGGCGCGCAATGTGGCCGTGGCCGCCGAGACGCCCCGATAGCCGCGATGTCGCTGCGCGTCGCGATACTGCTGCCGCTGGCGCTGTTCATCATCGTCGGCCTGTTCTGGCTGATGCAGTGGATGATCGCGCCCGGCGAGGTGGTGCGCGTCGAGCGCGAGGAGCTTCCCGGCATCGAGATCGTGCGCGTCGAGGAGGAGGAACCGCCCACCAGCCGGCCCGATGCCAGTCCGCAGTCGAGCCCGCCGCCGCCACCGCCCACGCCGCCATCGCTGCAGCGCCCCGATCTGCCTTCGGTATCGGTGCCGATGCCGCAGGCGCCGTCGGTGAGCGAGGTCGCCGCGCCGCTGTCCTTCTCCGGCAGCCAGTCGCTGTCCAGCGGTGAGTTCGGTGGCTTCGCCGGCGGCACCGGAAGCGGCGCGGGCGATGGCTACGGTTCCGGCAGCGGTTTCAAGGGGCGCGAGCTGGTCCCGCTCTCGACCGCCCGCCCGATGATGCCCGAGTGGGCCTGCGATCAGGAGATCGAGGGCTGGGTGGAGGTCATCTTCACGGTCATGCCGAACGGCCGCGTGCAGGACGTGCGCATCATCGACGCCGACCCCAAGGGCGTGTACGAGACCGCCGCCATCCAGTCGGTATCCAACTGGATCTACCAGAGCAGCAGCCGCGCGCGGGAAGTCAAGCAACGCATCGAGATGGATCCGGCTGAATGCGCCTACGACTACCGGTGACGACGACCGTGCCTCGCATCGCGCTGCTGGTACTGACCGGCATCGCCGCCCTGATGCCGGTGCACGCCCAGCAGTATCGCAGCGAGGTGCGGGTTCTCGACACGCCGCCCGAGCAAAAGCCGAAGGCCGATCCGGAGAAGCTGCTGCGCGAGGCGGGCAGCGCCTACGAGCGCGCCATGCTGTTGCGCGAGCTCGCCGGCAGTGCCGCCGGTCGCGGCGAGTACGATCGCGCCGCCGAGCTGCTCGGCAGGGCGATCGGGGAGAACGCGCTGTCGGGTCCGGCCCAGCGGGCGATGGAGGAGCAGCTCTCCCAGCTGCTGGTGGCATCGGGCGATCCCGATGCCATCATCCGCGGTCTGGAGTCCGAGGTCCGCGGCAATGCCGGCGCGCCGGCCGCCCAGCAGGCGGCACTGGGTTCCGCCTATGCCGCCAAGGAGCGCTACCGCGACGCGCTGCCGCTGCTGCAGCGGGCCGTTGCGCGTTCCCCCGAGCCGCAGGAAAGCTGGCTGCGCGCGCTGCTCGCCACCCAGATCGGCCTCGGTCGCACCGGCGACGCCGCCGCGACGGTGGACCGCCTGCTGGTGCGCAATCCCCGGGAGGCGGACTACTGGCATCAGGCGGTGGCGCTGCATCTCAAGGCCGGCAGCGAGCGCGATGCCCAGGCGGCGCTGGAGGTGGCGGCGCGGCTCGGCTATGTATCGGACGCCGGGCAGCGTCAGCAGCTGGCGGCGCTGGTGGCGCGCATCGGCGCTCCCTACTACGCCGCCACGCAGCTCGAGGACTGGATGGAGCGCGGCGCCGTGCCGCGCAATCGCGGCACTTTGCGCGCGCTCGCCAACTACTGGATCGCCGCGCGCGAGGACGGGCAGGCGGTGGACGCCATCGACCGCGTGCTGGCCACCGGCAGCGACATCGAGCTGCTGCGCCAGCTCGGTCAGCTCCACATGGACCGCGAGGACTACGGCGAGGCGGCGCGCGCCTTCGCGCGCGTGACCGAGGCGCGTCCGGGCGATGCCGCGACCTGGATGTCACTGGCGGTGGCCCGCTATCAGGTGGCCGATATCGAGGGTGCGCTCGCAGCGTTCCGCAAGGCCGCGGCATCCGACGGCCAGGCGGCGCTGGCGGCGGACTGGATCGAGTATCTGGAGAGCGGCCGGGCCCGTGAGCAGGCGATGGCCGCCGCGTCACGACGCGCGCGCCAGCGCGGCGATACCGAGGACGAGATCGCGCGTGCCGTGCTGGGCGAGCCGGTCTCGCTGGGCGAGGGGGCGTCGGGCAGCGGCTCCGCGGGCACGCCCGGCGGGCTGACACCGGTGGGCGCCGATGCCGGGCCCAGCGCCGATGGCGTCATTCCGGCCTGGCAGGGCGGCATTACGCCGGAACACTGGCCCGAGGGATACGCCGAGAGCGAGCGTCTGGTCGACCCCTTCGCGACCGACAAGCCGGTTGCAACCGTTACCGCCGACAACATGGCGGAGCATGCCGAGTACCTCAGCGACGGCCACAAGGCGCTGCTGCGTCGCTATCCGGACTACCGCATGAAGGTGTATCCGACCCGCCGCAGCGTGTCGTATCCGGAGCGGATCTATCGCGCCACCCGCGACAACGAGGGAAGCGCCCGCCTGGTCGGCTCGGACACGCTGGAGGGTGCTTCGCTGGGGTTCCCGTTCCGCAGGCCGGAGTCCGGCGTCGAAGCGATGTGGAATCATCGCGTGCGCTATCGCGGCGACTCGGTGATGGCGCGCACCCAGCAGGCCGTGGTCTATCCCGATGGCCGCCGCACCGACGAGCTGTTCCAGACCGAGCGCGTGTACTTCCGCTACGCGAACCTCGACGATCCGGTGGACATCGACAACCAGAACATCCTGCTCTACTACCTGAGCTGGTTCTCGCGCGATCGCTACGGCGTCGACTTCGCGGCGCTGGTGCACGAAACCGCCGACGGCGCGGACAAGGGGCGCGCGGTCTGGGTCATGCCGCCGCGCGCCAACCGCCTCTTCCGCATTCCGCCGGTGGGGTACGACCAGCCGTTCCCGGGCTCGTCGGCGGTCTACTTCGTCGACATGGTCGACATGTACAACGGCGCCTTCGACCGCTACAACTGGAAGCTGGTCGGCAAGCGCCAGTTGCTCGTTCCGTACAACGGCTACCGGCTGGTCGACGGATCGGTCGGGCTCGACGACCTGCTGCAGGGGCGCTTCCCGAACCCGGAGCCCATGCGCTACGAGCGCCACCGGGTCTGGGTGGTCGAGGCCACCGAGCGCGCGGGCACCTCGCACAGCTTCGGCAAGCGCGTGTTCTACATCGACGAGGACAGCTGGAACGTGGTCCTGGTCGAGAACTACGACCACGACGGCGAGCTGTGGCGCTTCCAGGAAGGGCATCTGGTGCCGCAGTACAACGTCCAGGCGGCCAATGCCATGCCGGTGGTGACCTACGATCTGCGCGACGGCCGATACTTCATCAATCGCATGGCCATGGAGACCGAGCCCGCCGAATTCGGCGTTCCGGGCATTCGGGCCTCGGACTATCTGCCGTCGGCCGTGAAGTCGCGCTACGCGCGCTAGCGATCAGGCGCCGTCCCGGCGCTGGGCATCGAGCTCGTCGGCGATGAGGCGGGCGAGGTCGGGCAGCAGGCGGTCGACATCCTTGCCGGCACTGCCGCGCATGCGCTCGTAGAGCGATTTCACGACCCGGTTGCTGGAGGCGCGCGCGCGCCGGTCGGCCACCGCGATGAGCGCCTCGCGCGCGCTCGCCGAGCGCGCGTCGAGGAAGCGTGCGAAATCCGGCTCGGCGGCCGGATTCCACTCGGCGTAGTGCGGGTCGAGCGCGTCCAGGAACTCCGGCAGCAGCCGGCGCGCCGCCGTGTCGAGAAGATCCGGCCGCTGCCGTTGCGCGGCGTGTACCGCCGAGCGCAGCGCGAAGCCGCGGACTCCGCCGGTATCGCTCACGAAGGTCTGGATCATGACGCTGCAGCCCGTCACGATCTGGCCTTCGCGCGGGCTGTTGAGGATGCGTTCACGAAGCTGGGTCATGGAAACGGTCGCTCGATGAGATCGGCGGCATGCTAGCCGGAAACACGATGCCGCGTCGGTGTGCCCGCGATCGATTCGGTGCGGGCATACTGTCGCGCACTCACCTTGGGAATCGCCTTCGGATATGGGGAGCGAAGACGACAAGCCGCGCCGCGCGAGCATGGATCGGTTGACCACCCGCCCGATGGCGCGGAACTGGGCGATGACCCGGCTGGGGATGGGCACCGGCGCCCGGTTCGCCGCCCACAGCTTCGGCAATCTGTTCCGCGATGCCTCGCATCGCAAGGATGCCGATCGCGACTTCTACCGCGACGAGGCCGGGAAGCTCGCCGACGCGCTGGGCAATCTCAAGGGCAGCGTGATGAAGGCGGGGCAGATGCTCTCGCTCTACGCGCAGTACTTCCTGCCGCCGGAAGCGGTCGACGTGCTGTCCGGGCTGCAGGACGACACCGCCCCGGTCTCGTGGTCGGTGATCGAGCCGGTGCTGCAGCGCGGACTGGGCGACAAGCGGCTCGCCGAGATCGAGGTGGACCGCCGGCCACTGGCGGCCGCGTCGCTCGGACAGGCGCATCGGGCCCGCCGGCGCAGCGACGGTACCGAGCTGGTGCTCAAGATCCAGTATCCGGGCGTCGGCGATGCCATCGAGAGCGACGTCCGGACGCTCAAACGGCTGCTCAGCATGACCCGGCTGGCGCCACGCGGACTCGACATGGAGCCGGTCTTCAACGAGGTGCGCGAGATGCTGCACCGCGAGGTCGACTACGCCAGCGAAGCGCGCTACACCAAGGATTACGCGCGCCGCCTGGCCGACGATGCGCGCTTCATCGTGCCACGGGTGTACGACGAGTATTCCGCCGACATGGTGCTGGCGCTCTCCTACGAGCCGGGCGTGAGCATCCGGCACGCATCGGTGGCCGCGCTGCCCCAGGACACGCGCAACGACATCGCCTACGCCTTCATCGAGATATTCCTGCGCGAGTTCTTCTCGTGGGGCATGGTGCAGACCGACCCGCATTTCGGGAACTACCGCATCCGCCTGGCCGACGACGCGCCGCCGCGCATCGTGCTCCTCGACTTCGGCGCCACCCGCATATTCGGTCGTGGTTTCATCGAGGGCTACCGGCGGCTGCTGTCGGGCGCGCTGTTCGGCCCCCGCGACGACATCTTCGAGGGCGCGATGCAGATCGGCCTGATGGAGGCGGATCACCCGCGCGCGGTGCTCGATGCCTTCGCCGAGCTGGTCGAGCTCATCATGGAACCGTTCCGGCAGCCGGACGAGGCGGGCGCCAATCCGGAACTCCTCACGCCGGACGGTGCCTATCGTTTCGCGGACTCGGATCTGCTGCCGCGCGCGGCACAGAAGGTCGCGCGCAACTCGCTCTCGCGCTGGTTCCGGGTGCCGCCGCGAGAGATCGTCTTCCTGCACCGGCGACTGGCCGGTGCATTCATGGCCTGCGGCGTGCTCGGCGCCGAACTCAAGGGACGTGCGATGCTGATGGAGGCGCTTGGCATCGACGACCCCAACCCGAGCTGATGCCAGCGCTGCTGGAGGCCGGAATCAACACGCTGGCCGGAACAGCCATGTTCGAACCAACGGCGGCTCCGGTATACTTAAACGACTGTTTACCTTAACTAACAGGAGACACCCCATGACCCTAGGTAGGACCACACTCGCGATCGCTGCGAGCGCCGTCTGGGCGTTCTCGACGAGCGCTCCAGCGGCCGTTTCCGCGGATGAAGCCAAGCGGCTGGGCGGTGAGCTCACGCCCATCGGCGCCAACCCGGAAGGCAACGAGGCGGGCACCATCCCGGCATGGGAGCCGCAGGAGAAGAAGGGGCCGCTTTCGGGCGAGTACCCCGCCGATCCCGAGATCGATGCGGAAGAGCCGCGGCTGACCATCACCGCGGAAAACATGGACCAGCATGCGGACAAGCTGTCCGAGGGACACAAGCTGCTGCTCGAGCGCTTCCCGGACAGCTACAAGATGAACATCTACCCGACCCATCGCATCGCGAACTGGCCGGACGAGATCAAGGAAGCCACCAAGCGGAACGCGACCAAGTGCGAGTTCCGCGGGCCGGACGACATCACCAACTGCGAGATCGGGTTCCCGTTCCCGATTCCGCAGACCGGCGCGGAAGTGATCTGGAACCACAAGCTGAAGTGGCGCGGCAACAACGCCCGGCGCTACAACAACCAGATGATCGTGCAGCCGGACGGCGAGTATCAGTTCACCAAGATCGTCGAGGACGTGACTTTCAGCTATGCGAACGTCAACGATCCGATTCCGATCGAGGACGGGCAG
Source organism: Algiphilus sp. (assembly GCF_023145115.1). Lineage (NCBI taxonomy): Bacteria > Pseudomonadati > Pseudomonadota > Gammaproteobacteria > Nevskiales > Algiphilaceae > Algiphilus > Algiphilus sp. The sequence goes on along the minus strand of NZ_JAGLEJ010000020.1, from coordinate 36,151 downwards.
GGCGAGTACCTGCGCTATCTGTCCGAGACGGTGGCGCCGGTGCGACTGGCGGGCACTTTCATCCTGGTGCACGAGAAGGTCGGTACCGGTGAGGCAGGGCGTCGCGCCTGGCTGTATTCGCCGGGTCTGCGCCGCATCCGTCGCGCGCCGTCGGTGTGCTGCGACAACCCGTATGAAGGCACCGACGGGCACCAGTTCTACGATCAGGTCGACATGTTCAATGGCGTCCTCGAGCGCTTCAACTGGAAGCTGCTGGGCAAGAAGGAGATGTACGTCCCGTACAATTCGCACAGGATCTCCGGCCCGGACACCAGCTATGACGACCTCGCTTCGCCGCGCCACCTGAATCCGGAACTGCCGCGCTACGAGCTGCATCGCGTCTGGGTGGTCGAGGCCGAGAACAAGGAAGACCTGCGCCATACCTTCGGCAAGAAGGTGCTCTACATCGACGAGGACAGCTGGAACATCGTGATGATCGACAACTACGATCATCGCGGCGAGATGATGCAGTTCCAGGAGGGCCATCTCTCCTTCGCGCAGAACATCCTCGCGACCGGCACCAGCCCCGAGGTGATCTATCACCTCAACACCGGGCGCTACTTCCTCACGGCGCTCGCCAACGAGGATCGCCCGATCGACAGCACCGTGACCTACGACGACAGCTTCTTCACCGCCGCAGCGGTGCAGCGCAAGACCTCGCGCTGAGCCCGTAGTCGCGTTACCCGGCCGCCGGGCCAAGGCCCGGCGGCTTTTTTGTGGACAACTGACGGATCTCGTTCATGGCAACCGTGGAACGCACCCAGTATCTCGACTTCGACGACGACTGCGGCACCGTCCTCCGCATGCTGACCGACGCCGACTTCTACCGCGCGAAGTACGAGGCACTGGGGTTCGAGGGGCTGCAGATCACCATCGAGACACCCGAAGACGCCGATTTCGGGGTGCTGGCGCGCTACCGGACCGAATCCGAGCTGCCGCTGCCATCGTGGGCGCGCAAGGCACTGCCCGATACCATCCGTGTCGAGCAGCGCGACTGCTGGGACAGGACCCGCTCGTGCGGCAGCATCGAGATCGGCATTCACGGCGCGCCGGTGCGGATTTCCGCCCGCATGACGCTGACCCCCTACGAGGGCGGTGCGCGGAATCGGGTGGACTGGGCATTCGGCTGCCGCGTGCCGGTGATCGGCAAGCGGGTTGCCGAGCTGGTGGCCGAGGACGTGTGTGCCAAGGCGGAGCGCGATCACGCCTTCGTGCGCGCACAGATCGCACACTATCGCTGATCGACTATCATGCGGGCATGAGCAGCGAAGGTCAGAACGGCAACGGCGGGCAGGCGCCCCTGCGCTTCATCGAACTGCTGCAGGCGGTGGCGGCCGCTCTCCTGGGGGTACAGAGCGAGCGCGCCCGCAAGCGCGATTTTTCCCGTGGCAAGCCGATGCACTTCATCATCATCGGCGTCCTCGCGACCATCGTCTTCGTGCTGACGATCACCGGTATCGTGCAGCTGGTGTTGCACCTTGCCACCGGCAGTTGATGTGGCACCCGCGGCACGGTATCGCGCAGCGACTCAGTCGACGAGGCCCCTGAGCCGATAGAGCGTTTCCAGCGCGTCGCGGGGCGTGAGGCTGTCCGGGTCGACATCGGCGAGCGCCCGGCGCAGCGGATCGTCCGCCGCGGCGAACAGCGGCATCTGCCCGGCCGGATCGGCGGCCCCGGTCGGTGCCGGATCGGCAGACGATTCGAGCCGCTCCAGCACATCGCGCGCGCGCGCCAGCACCCGGGCGGGTACGCCCGCCAGCCGCGCAACCTGGATCCCGAAGCTGCGACTGGCGGCACCGGGGCGCACCTGGTGCAGCAGCACGAAGCGATCACCGTATTCCGCGGCTTCGAGGTGCAGGTTGCCGACGCCGTCGTTGTGCTCGGGCAGTTCGGTGAGCTCGAAGTAGTGGGTCGCGAAGAGGCACAGGCAGCGGTTGCGCGCGGCGAGCGCCTCGGCGCAGGCCCGCGCCAGCGCCAGGCCGTCGTAGGTGCTGGTGCCGCGGCCGATCTCGTCCATCAGCACCAGACTGTGCGCGTCGGCGTGATGCAGGATGTGTGCGGTCTCGGTCATCTCCACCATGAAGGTGGACTGGCCGCCGGCCAAATCGTCGGCGGCGCCGATGCGGGTGAAGATCCGGCGGATGTCGCCGACCCGCGCGGACTCGGCCGGGACGAAGCTGCCCGCGAGCGCCATGACCACGATCAGGGCGGTCTGTCGCATGAAGGTCGATTTGCCGCCCATGTTCGGGCCGGTGATGACCTGCATGCGCGTGCCCGCGTCGAGCGTCACGTCATTGGGCACGAAGGGATGGTCGGCGATGGCCTCGACCACCGGGTGGCGGCCGCCGGTGATCGCCACCGCGGCCTCCTCGCCCAGCTCCGGCCGCGCATAGCCGCAGGCCGCGGCGCGTTCGGCGAAGCAGGCCAGCACGTCGAGCTCGGCGAGGGCGCTGGCGGTGGCGCGCAGGGCCGGGAGCTCGCCGACCAGGCGGTCGAGCAGGTCGTCGAACAGCGCCCGCTCGCGCGTCAGTGACCGCTCTCGGGCGGACAGCACCTGGTCCTCGAAGCGCTTGAGCTCCTCGGTGATGAAGCGCTCCGCATTCTTCAGCGTCTGCCGGCGGGTGTAGTCGGTGGGCGCCTGCGCGGCCTGCGCGCGGGATATCTCGATGTAGTAGCCGTGCACCCGGTTGTAACCCACGCGCAGCGTGTCGATGCCCGAACGCCTGCGCTCGCGGGCCTCGAGCTCGGCGAGGAAACCGTCGGCATTGGTGGACAGCTCGCGCAGTCGGTCGAGCTCCTCGTCGTAGCCGGCCGCGAACACGCCGCCGTCCTTGACCTGGGCGGGCAGGGTCTCGGCCAGGGCGTCGCGCAGCCAGGCGGCGAGCTCCGGATGCGGCCCCAGGTCGGTTGCCAGCGCCTGCAGGCGCGCGCAGTCCAGGGGCTGCAGGCGTTCGCGGATCTCGGGGAGCGCGTCCAGGGTCTCGGCGAGACTGGCGATGTCGCGCGGCCGGGCGCTCTTCAGCGCCACGCGTGCCAGTGCCCGTTCGATGTCGTGCACCGGTTTCAGCGCGCCGCGCAGCGCGTTGCAGCGAGCGCCGTCGCTCAGCCGGGCGACGCTGTCGTGGCGGGCGCCGATCTCCGCCCGGTCGCGGAGCGGCTGGGCCAGCCAAGCGCGCATGAGGCGGCTGCCCATGCTGGTCATGCAGGTATCGAGCACGCCGACCAGGCTGTGGCGCTCCTCGCCCGACAGGCTGCTGGTGATCTCCAGGTTGCGCCGGCTGCCGGCGTCGATGTGCAGCGCGCGACCGAGATCCTCGGTACGCAGCGCGGTTACGTGCGGCAGGGCGCTGCGCTGCGTCTCGCGCACATAGGCGAGCAGCGCTCCGGCGGCGGCGATGGCCGCGGGCTGATCCTCGCAGCCGAAGGCGCGCAGGTGCTGCGTCCCGAGCTGCGTGCACAGCAGGCGATAGGCGGTGGTCGGATCGAAGTGCATCCGGTCCCAGCGCACCGCACCCGCTTCGTCGCGGTCATCGGACGTCAGCAGCTCCGCCGGCTGGATGCGTGCCAGCTCGGCATCGACGGCACCACGGTCGTCGGTCTGCAGGCAGTGAAAGCGCCCGGCTGCCAGATCGAGCCACGCCAGCCCGTGGGCGCCCCGCAGCTCGCAGCGTGCCGCCAGCAGCGTCGCACGGGTGGGATCGAGGAGCGCGTCGTCGGTGGCGGTGCCGGCGGTGAGGATGCGCACCACCTCGCGCTCGACCGGGCCCTTTCCGCCCGGCGGCGTCATCTGCTCGGCGATGGCCACCGACTCGCCCATGCGCAGCAGGCGGGCGGCGTACTGCTCGGCGGCGTGCACCGGGACACCCGCCATCGGGATGGGGGCGCCGGCCGACTCTCCGCGCTTGGTGAGGGTCAGCGCCAGCAGTCGCGCGGCGCGCTTCGCGTCGTCGTAGAACAGCTCGTAGAAGTCGCCCATGCGGAAGAACAGCAGCCGCTCGGGGTGCTGCGCCTTGAGGCGCAGGTACTGCTGCATGACCGGGGTGTGCGCGTCGATTCCGGGGGCTTCGGGCATGGAGACGGGCGAAAGGGCGGGACTCGGCGCCCGGGGGCGCGCGGAATCGGCGATGCTAGCATGGCCCCTCCGGAATTCACGGCCTCATGAGCAGCCCCGATCCGATTCCCGAAACGGTCGCGCGCATCGCCCGGATACTGACGGCGCGCGGGCAATGGCTGGCGACGGCGGAGTCGTGCACCGGCGGCGGCATCGCCACCGCCTGCACCGATCTCGCCGGCAGCTCGGGCTGGTTCGAGCGCGCCATGATCAGCTACAGCAACCGTGCCAAGCAGGAGATGCTGGGGGTCGATCCCGGGCTCATCCGCGACCACGGCGCCGTCAGCGAAGCGGTCGTGCGCGCGATGGCGACCGGCGCGCTGCAGTACGCGCCGGTGCACTGGAGCATCGCGGTGAGCGGCATCGCAGGGCCGTCCGGCGGCTCGGCGGACAAGCCGGTAGGAACGGTCTGGTTCGGCTGGTCGGGACCGGACGGCACCGATGCCGAATGCCGCGTGCTCCCCGGCGACCGGGCGGCAGTGAGAACCGCCACCGTGGCGCACGCGCTGGCCGGTCTTCTCGCGCGGCTGTGAAATAATCGACGGCCACCACATCACCCGACGCAGGCAGGCATGGACGACAACCGCAAGAAGGCACTGGAAGCAGCGCTGTCGCAGATCGAGAGGCAGTTCGGCAAGGGCGCCGTCATGCGCATGGGCGCCGACGATCCGGCGCGCGACGTCGCCACCGTCTCGTCCGGGTCGCTGTCCCTGGATGTCGCGCTCGGCATCGGCGGGCTGCCGCGCGGCCGCGTCGTCGAGATCTACGGGCCGGAGTCCTCGGGCAAGACCACGCTGACCCTGCACGCGGTTGCCGAAGTGCAGAAACAGGGCGGGGTGGCGGCCTTCGTCGACGCCGAGCATGCCCTCGACACCAGCTATGCCGAGAAGCTGGGCGTGAAGGTGGACGACCTGCTCATCTCGCAGCCCGACACCGGCGAGCAGGCGCTGGAGATCGCCGACATGCTGGTGCGCTCCGGCGCGGTCGACGTGGTGGTCGTCGACTCGGTCGCCGCGCTGACGCCCAAGGCCGAGATCGAGGGCGAGATGGGCGATTCGCTGCCCGGCCTGCAGGCGCGGCTGATGAGTCAGGCGCTGCGCAAGCTCACCGCCAACATCAAGCGCACCAACACGATGGTGATCTTCATCAACCAGATCCGCATGAAGATCGGCGTCATGTTCGGATCGCCGGAAACCACCACCGGCGGCAATGCACTCAAGTTCTACTCCTCGGTGCGTCTCGATATCCGCCGCATCGGCACGGTCAAGAAGGGCGACGAGGCGATGGGCAACGAGACCCGCGTCAAGGTCGTCAAGAACAAGCTGGCGCCACCGTTCCGCCAGGCGACCTTCGAGATCCTGTTCAACGAGGGCATCTCGCGGCTCGGCGAGCTCATCGAGCTGGGCGTCGAGAACAAGCTGATCGACAAGTCGGGCGCCTGGTACGCCTACAACGGCGACAAGATCGGGCAGGGCAAGGAGAACGCCAAGCAGTACCTGCGCGACAATCCGGAGGTGGCCGAAACCATCGAGCAGGCCCTTCGCGAGCAGCTCCTGCCCAAGCGCAAGAAGCGTGAGGAAGCGACCGAGCAGGAGTAGGGGCGAGCAGCCCGCGTCGGCCAAGACGCGGGCCGTCGACCTGCTCGCGCGCCGCGAGCACGGCGCCCGCGAGCTGCAGCGCAAGCTGACCGCACGCGGCGTCGATGCCGACGAGGCCGCCGAGGCGGTCGATGCGCTCACGCGCGACGGCTGGCAGTCCGACGAGCGCTACGCGCGCGCGGTGATCCGGGCGCGCGCCGGTCAGGGCTACGGGCCGCGCCGGATCCGCTGGGAGCTGGGCGGCGCCGGCATCGCGGACGGCGCCGTCGCGGCCGCCTTCGACGCGGAGGCCATCGACTGGCTGGACGTGGCGCGGGAATGGTTCGCGCGTCGCCACACGCCCGGCACGACTCCCGCCGAGCGCGCCAGGCACTGGCGGCGGCTTGCCGGACGCGGCTTCGACGAGGGCACGGTGCGCGCGGTGCTGGGCGATGCCCCGGAATTCGAGTAGCGGGCGGGCGGCCGCGCCGGAGAGACCGCGTCCGAGCGGACGCATCGGATAAGATTACGGGCTTTGGCCCGCACCGCGGACTCATGGACAGCAATACCCTGCGCAGCCGTTTTCTCGCCTTCTTCGAGGCACGCGACCATCGCGTGGTGCCCTCGGCCTCGCTCGTGCCCGCCAACGACCCCACGCTGTTGTTCACCAACGCGGGCATGGTGCAGTTCAAGGATGTCTTCCTGGGGCGCGAGCAGCGCGACTACCGGCGCGCCGTCAGCAGCCAGCGCTGCGTGCGCGCGGGCGGCAAGCACAACGATCTCGAGAACGTCGGCTACACCGCCCGGCATCACACCTTCTTCGAGATGCTGGGCAACTTCAGCTTCGGCGACTACTTCAAGCGCGAGGCCATCGTCTACGCGTGGGAGTTCCTGACCGGGCCCGACTGGCTCGGCCTGCCCGCCGACAAGCTGCTGGCAACGGTCTACGCCAGCGACGACGAGGCCTACGCGGTCTGGCGCGACGACATCGGTCTGCCCGAGGCGCGCATCCTGCGGATCGGCGACAAGCCCGACGGCGGATCCGACAACTTCTGGCAGATGGGCGACACCGGCCCCTGCGGCCCGTGCAGCGAGATCTTCTACGATCACGGCCCGGAGGTCGCGGGCGGCCCGCCCGGCTCGCCGGAGGAGGATGGCGACCGCTTCATCGAGATATGGAATCTCGTGTTCATGCAGTTCGACCGCAGCGCCGACGGCACGCTGACGCCGCTGCCGGCGCCCAGCGTCGATACCGGCATGGGCCTGGAGCGGCTGGCCGCCGTGCTGCAGGGCAAGCACTCGAACTACGACACCGACGTCTTCCAGCGCCTCATGGCGGCGGCGGCCGAGACCCTGGACATCCCGCAGGACAACGGCGCCTCGCTCAAGGTGATCGCCGACCATATCCGCGCCACCTGCTTCCTGATCTGCGACGGCGTGCTGCCGTCCAACGAGGGCCGCGGCTACGTCCTGCGCCGCATCATCCGGCGCGCGGCGCGGCACGGGCACAAGCTGGGCGCGCGCGGTCCCTTCCTGCACCGCATGGTCGCGCCGCTGGCCGAGATCATGGGCGAGGCCTACGGCGAGCTGGTGCGCGAGCGCGACACGCTCGAGCGCGCCATCCGCGGCGAGGAGGAAGCCTTCGCGCAGATGCTGGATCGCGGTCTGCGCCTGCTCGACGAGTCCCTGCGCGATGTGCAGGGCGACCAGCTGCCGGGCGAGGTCGCCTTCCACCTCTACGACACGCACGGCTTTCCGGTCGACCTGACCGCCGACATCCTGCGCGAGCGAGGCATGAGCGTCGACATGGCCGCCTTCGAGCAGCACATGGAGGCCCAGCGCGCCCGTGCGCGCGCCGCCAGCCGCTTCGAGGGCGACTATTCGGCGCTGCCCGAGAATCTGGGCACTTCCGCCTTCACCGGCTACGAGGCCACCGGACACGGTGCCACCGTCACTGCGCTGCTGCGCGACGGCCAGCCGGTGGACGCGGTCGAAGCGGATCCCGAGCGCGAGGTCGTCGTGTTCCTCGACCGCACGCCGTTCTACGCCGAGTCGGGCGGGCAGGTCGGCGACCACGGACAGCTCAGCGCGCCGGGCAGCCGCTTCGCGGTGCGCGATACGCGCGCGCTGCGTCCGGGCACCCCCGGCCACATCGGCACGCTCGCGGAGGGGCGCCTGCGCGTCGGCGATGCGGTCAAGGCCGAGATCGACGCCGAGCGCCGCGCGCGGGTGGTGCGCAACCATTCGGCGACCCATCTGCTGCACACCGCGCTGCGCAATGTGCTGGGCAGTCACGTGGCGCAGAAGGGCTCGCTGGTGGCGCCGGAGCGTCTGCGCTTCGACTTCTCGCACCCGCAGCCGGTGACCCCGGAGGAGCTGCAGCGCATCGAGGACGAGGTCAACGCGCAGATCCGCGCCAATGCGGCGGCCCGCACCGACGTCTGCCCGTACCAGGAAGCCATCGACCGGGGCGCGCTGGCCATGTTCGGCGAGAAGTACGGCGAGACCGTGCGCGTGCTCGCGCTCGGCGACTACTCGGTGGAGCTCTGCGGCGGCACCCACGTGGCGCGTACCGGTGACATCGGCGCCTTCCGCATCGTGCACGAGGGCGGTGTTTCCGCGGGCGTGCGCCGGATCGAGGCGATCACCGGCGATGCCGTCATCGACCACATGCGCCGCACCGAGCAGACCCTGCGCGACGCGGCGGCCCTGCTGCGCGCGACGCCGGACGACATCGTCGCCAAGCTGGAAAGCTTCGTGCAGCGCAACCGCGAGACCGAGCGCGCGCTCCAGCAGGCGCGCGACAAGCTGAGCCAGAGCGCGGGCGGCGATCTCGTCGCCGGCGCGCAGGACGTGGCGGGGGTGAAGGTGCTCGCCACCCGCGTCGAGGTCGACGACGCCGGCGCGCTGCGCGGCATGCTCGACAAGCTCAAGGAACGCCTGGGCAGCGGCATCATCGTGCTGGGCGCCGAGAAGGACGGCAAGGCGGTGCTGATCGCGGGCGTGACCAGCGATCTGACCGACCACGTGCAGGCGGGCGCGCTCATCAAGCACGTTGCCGGACAGGTGGGGGGCAAGGGTGGCGGCCGGCCGGACATGGCCCAGGCCGGCGGACCGCAGCCCGAGCACCTCGACGGCGCGCTGGACAGCGTCGCCGGCTGGGTCGCGGCGCAGCTCGGAAGCTGACCATGGCCCTCATCGTCCAGAAGTACGGCGGGACCTCCGTCGGCGACATCGCACGCATCCGCAACGTCGCGCAGAAGGTGGCGGCCGCGCGCGCACGCGGCGATCAGGTCGTGGTGGTGGTATCGGCCATGTCGGGCGAGACCAACCGTCTCATCGGGCTGGCGCAGGAGATCAGCGACCAGCCGGACCCGCGCGAGTACGACCAGATCGTCGCCACCGGGGAGCAGGTCACCATCGGCCTGCTCGCGCTGGCGCTGCAGGCGATCGGGGTGCCGGCGCGTTCGTTCCTGGGGCATCAGGTGCCGATCCGTACCGACAGCGCCCACAGCAAGGCACGCATCGCCGGCATCGACGGCGATGCCATCCGCGCCGGGCTCGATCGCGGCGAGGTCGCGGTTGTCGCCGGCTTCCAGGGCGTCGACCCCCGCGGCGACATCACGACGCTGGGGCGCGGCGGCTCGGACACCACCGGTGTTGCGCTGGCGGCGGCACTGGGTGCCGACGAGTGCCAGATCTACACCGACGTCGACGGCGTCTACACCACGGATCCGCGCGTGGAGCCGCGTGCGCGGCGGCTCGAGCAGATCACCTTCGAGGAGATGCTGGAGCTCGCCAGCCTCGGCTCCAAGGTGCTCCAGATCCGCGCCGTGGAATTCGCCGGCAAGTACCGGGTACCGTTGCGCGTGCTGTCGACTTTCGACGAAGGTCCCGGCACGCTGATCACTCTCGACCAGGAGGCCGAAGGCGTGGAAAGTCCGCTGATTTCCGGAATCGCATTCAACCGCGACGAGGCGCAGGTGACGCTGCTCGGCGTTCCGGATCGGCCCGGCATCGCGGCTCGCGTGCTGGGTCCGGTGGGCGCGGCCAACATCGAGGTCGACATGATCGTGCAGAACGTCGGTGCCGACGCCACCACCGACTTCACCTTCACGGTCCACAAGAACGACTATGCGCGCGCGCTGGAGATCGTCGGCCAGATCTGCCGCGATCTCGGTGCCCGCGACGTCAAGGGCGACGACAACATCGCCAAGGTCAGCATCGTCGGTGTCGGCATGCGGAGTCACGCCGGCATTGCGTCGCAGACCTTCGAGGCGCTCGCGGCAGAGAACATCAACATCCGCATGATCTCCACCTCCGAGATCAAGATCTCGGTGGTGATCGAGGAGAAGTACGTCGAGCTCGCGGTGCGCAGTCTCCACCGCGCCTTCAAGCTGGACGAGCAGCCTCCGGCGGGGTAGCGGACATGCCCCGTCGAGTGGCGACTACCGGAGGGCGATGCGCGTGCTGATTCTGACGCGGCGGGTGGGCGAAACACTGAAGATCGGCGACGACGTGACGATCACCGTTCTCAGCATCAAGGGCAATCAGGTGCGCGTGGGCATCGAGGCGCCACCCGATGTCACCGTGCATCGCGAGGAAGTCGTCGAACGGCTGCGCCAGGGCGAGGCACCGCGCCGCAGGAACGGGGACGGCGACTAGGTCGCCGCACCCGAAGACAGAGCGCGCGGGAATCTTTACAATGCGTTCCGACGCGTCCCCGGGGCGCGTCCCCGAGCTGATACGGAGAGATGGCCGAGTGGCTGAAGGCGCTCCCCTGCTAAGGGAGTATGGGGTTTATAGCCCCATCGAGGGTTCGAATCCCTCTCTCTCCGCCAAATGATTTGCTCCGGTGGCCGGTCCGCTTCGTTCGCGAAGCGCGAAGGCCTCCGGATTCGAACCCTCGATAGACCATGCCCGGGTTCGACCACCCGGCGGAGCCGGGGGGCGCGAAGCGAAGCGTAGCCCGGAGGGCGGGGGCGCAGCCGCCGCAATCCCTCTCTCTCCGCCATTCGGCGCTGAACTGCGCATTGCGCGGGCTGTTCCGGGCCAGGCGCCCGCAGGCCCGAAACCTTCCCGTCGTTCTTCCGCAGGCCGTGCCCGTTCCGGCGCTCGCGCGCCGCCGGCCTAGGGGAAGTCGCGGGTGACCGTTTCGCCCGCGCGCAGGCGCACGTTGGCCGTGGTCTCGAAGGTGATGTCGGTATCGACCTCGTCGGATTCGGGATCGTCCACGGCGGCATCGCAGGTCACGGCGGCGGTGTACTCGCCGGCTTCGAGGGCGCCGATGCGGTAGCCGCGTCCCGTCGGATCGGCGATCGACGCGACGGTCGATGCCAGGGGCGGGTTGTCGTCGGCAAGGCCGGCCGGATCGCGGTCGAAATCCTCGAACAGATAGACCGCGGGCAGGCAGCCGGCCTGGTTGAAGATGGCGGGGCCGATGACACCGCTCAGGGTCGCGCGCTGATCGTTGATCACCGCACGCAGCGAGGGATCGAAGCGCAGCTGGCCGTCGGCGATGTCGTCATCGTCCTCCCTGACGCTGCGCCGGAGGTCGAGGTCCAGCAGCAGTGTCTCGCTGCCGAGGTCGTCGATGCCGAATGAGACTGCCACCTCCGCCGTGTCCTCGACGTAGGCGAGCTGGAGCTGGTCGCCGTTCTCGCGGGCGACCGGGAGCGATTCGCCGGGAGCGCGCTCATCGGTCTCGAAACGCAGACGGATGCCGGTGTAGTCGCCGGAGTCGATGCCGGCATCCTGCAGCAGGGTGGTGGTGTTTCCGTTGCGGAGCGGCACGATGTCGACGACCCGCGGCGGGTCGAAGTCGAATTCGGTATACGAGCCGTCCGAGCCCTCGATGTCAACGCCGCGCAGGGTGATCTCGAAGCGGGTCAGGCCGTCGGCCGGCGCATCGGTGATCAGTACCGTGACGTCGCCCTGTTCGCATGCGGACACCAGCGGTAGCAGCAGGAGGGCGGCGGGCACGCGCATGGGGTTCTCTCGGCGGACGGGCGGGGGCTCTGGGGCGGGGATACGGCGGTGCGCGCGTTGACGTCGCATCGCGCACCCCACACTATAGTTTCAGGTCATTCTAGGTGCATGCATGGCGGTCAATCCGCAGACCATCACGGCGAACAAGGGCTACCTGGGCGGGCTGGCGCGTCGCATGGTGAGCGAGGGCGTCCTCAGCGAGGATCAGGCCCACGGTGCCCAGCAGCAGTCGCAGAAGGGCGGGGGCTCGCTGATCGCCTATGCGGTCGAGCAGAAGTGGGCGAGCCCGAAGCGCCTGGCCGCGGTAGCGAGCCGCGAGTTCGGTCTTCCGCTTGCCGATATGGCGAGCATCGAGGTGGACACCGCCCTGGCCCAGGACATGGGCGAGAAGCTGCTGCGCAAGCACCGGGCGGTACCGCTCTACCGACGCGGGAAGCGGCTGTTCGTGGCGATCTCGGACCCGTCGCAGGTGCATGTGCTGGAGGAGATCAAGTTCGCGACCGGTCAGCAGGTCGAGGCGATCGTCGTCGAGGACGACAAGCTCGGCAAGGCGCTGGACGGTGCGCTGTCGGCAGTGGATGCCGCCAATCTGTCAGGGGACGACACGGGGCTCGAGGAGCTTGTCCTGGAATCGGAGGACAAGAACGAGCAGTCCCTCGATGCTGCGCAGAACGAGGCCGACGATGCGCCGGTCGTCCGCTACATCAACAAGATCCTCCTGGAGGCCATCCGGCGCGGGGCGTCCGATATCCATTTCGAGCCGTACGAGCGCTTCTACCGCGTGCGCATGCGCGTCGACGGCGAGCTGCACGAGTTCGCCAAGCCGCCCATCCAGATGGCCAGCCGGCTCGGCGCGCGCGTCAAGGTGCTGTCGCGTCTCGATCTCGCCGAGCGCCGCGTTCCGCAGGACGGACGCATCAAGCTCAAGCTGTCGGCGCAGCGCTCCATCGATTTCCGCGTCAGCACCTGCCCGACGCTGTGGGGCGAGAAGATCGTGCTGCGCATCCTCGATTCCAGCAGCGCCACGCTGGGCATCGATTCGCTCGGCTACGAGCCGGAGCAGCGCGAACTCTACGAGCGCGCGCTGGCACGGCCTCAGGGCATGATCCTGGTCACCGGTCCCACCGGGTCGGGAAAGACGGTGTCGCTCTATACCGGGCTCAACATCCTCAATACCGAGGGCGTGAACATCTCCACGGCCGAGGACCCCGCGGAAATCAACCTGCCGGGGGTGAATCAGGTCAATATCAACCCGCGGGTCGGATTGACATTCGCCTCGGCGCTGCGCGCCTTCCTCCGCCAGGATCCCGACGTGATCATGGTCGGCGAGGTTCGCGATATCGAAACCGCCGAGATCGCCATCAAGGCCGCCCAGACCGGCCACCTGGTGCTGTCGACCCTGCACACCAACGATGCGCCGCAGACGCTCACGCGTCTGCTCAACATGGGCGTGGCGGCGTACAACATCGCGTCCAGCGTCACTCTCATCATCGCCCAGCGACTGGCACGCAAGCTGTGCCCGGAGTGCCGCAAGCCGGCGGACATTCCGCGCGTCGAGCTCGTCAAGGAAGGCTTCACCGAGGCGCAGATCGACGCCGAGGGCTTCCAGATCTTCGAGGCGAACGGCTGCGACGAATGCAACAACGGCTACAAGGGGCGTACCGGCGTGTACCAGGTCATGCCGGTCACCGAAGCCATCGGGCGGACCATCATGGAGGGCGGGAATGCCATCGACATCGCGGAGCAGGCGCAGAAGGACGGCGTGTCGGATCTGCGCCAGGCCGCGCTCCGGAAAGTCGCCGCCGGCATCATCGATCTCAAGGAAGCCAATCGCGTGACTGTCGAGTAGGGGGCGCGTCTCGCGCCGTTTCGCGGTCGCCGCGGCACAGGGATGCCGCCGCAGCAGCGGCGGACCAGCGATTAGACTGCCGTTCAGTGCGACCGATCCGTTGCGCGGACGCGCCGAGCCGTATCGTCCGGAGAGACCATGGCACAAGCAGTAGGCAAGGACGTGCTCTTCCGCTGGGAAGGCACGGATCGCAAGGGAAAGCGCGTCAAGGGGCAGACCAGCGGTCGAAGCGAGACCGACGTCAAGCGGGCGCTGCGCAAGCAGGGCATCAATCCGCTGCGGGTGCGCAAGCAGTCGAGCCTGTTCGGGTCGGGCAAGCGCAAGATCAAGTCCGAGGACATCGCCGTCTTCTCGCGCCAGATGGCCACCATGATGGCGGCAGGCCTGCCGCTGGTGCAGGCGCTGGAGCTGGTCGGGCAGGGGCACGAAAACCCGACGATGGGCGAGCTTGTCCTCGCTCTCAAGACCGATGTCGAGGCGGGCAACTCCTTCGCCGAAGCGCTCGGGCGGCACCCGGTGTACTTCGATGACCTGTTCGTGAACCTGGTGGATGCCGGCGAGAAGTCGGGCACGCTCGAGACGCTGCTCGACAAGGTTGCGCTGTACAAGGAGAAGACCGAAGCCATCCGCAAGAAGGTCAAGAAGGCACTGACCTACCCGGCGGCAGTGGTCGCGGTGGCCTTCATCGTGACCGGCATCCTGCTGTACTTCGTGGTGCCGCAGTTCCAGGATCTGTTCCAGGGCTTCGGGGCCGACCTGCCGGTGTTCACCCTCATGGTGATCGCGCTGTCGCAGTTCGTTCAGGAATGGTGGTGGGTCATCCTGCTCGGGCTGGGCGCCACTGCCTACGGGTTCACCTTCATCAAGAAGCGCTCGCCGGCATTCCGGCGGCTGCTCGACCGCATTGCGCTGCGTCTGCCGATCGTCGGCGTCATCCTTCACAAGTCCGCGCTGGCCCGATACCACCGCACCCTGTCGACCATGTTCGCGGCCGGCGTTCCGCTGGTGGAGGCGCTGGACCCGGTGGCACGCGCCTCCGGCAACATCATCTTCGAGGAAGCGGTGTACGGTATCCGGGACGAGGTGGCCAGCGGTACCCAGCTCTATCAGGGCATGCAGGGTGCCGGACTGTTCCCGCCGATGGCGACGCAGATGGTCGCGATCGGTGAGGAATCCGGCTCGCTCGACGCCATGTGCGCCAAGGTGGCCGACTACTACGAATCCGAGGTGGACGCGATGGTGGATTCGCTGTCGAGCCTGCTCGAGCCCCTGATCATGGTGGTGCTCGGCATCCTTGTCGGCGGTCTGGTGGTCGCCATGTACCTGCCCATCTTCCAGCTCGGCCAGGTCGTCTGACCGTGGTGCTGGTCGACTATCTCGCCGCCTCGCCGGCGGTGCTGGCGGCGTGCTGCTTCCTCCTCGGGCTCGCGCTGGGCAGCTTCCTCAATGTCGTGATCCTCCGTCTGCCGGTGATGCTGGAGCAGGGCTGGCGCGAGGAGGCACGCATGGTGCTGTCGCATCCGCAGCAGGTGGAGGACGAGCGCGTGACGCTGGCCCGGCCGGCATCGCGCTGCCCGCACTGCGGGACGGCGATCCCGCCCTGGCGCAACATTCCGGTGCTGTCGTGGGTCCTGCTGCGTGGTCGCGCCGCCTGCTGCGGCAAGCCGATCTCGGTGCAGTATCCCCTGGTGGAGCTCGCGGCCGGGCTGCTCGCCATGGCGTGCGCGCTCCGCTTCGGCATGTCGTGGGAACTCGCAGCGGCGCTGGTCGTCGCGATGAGCCTGCTGGCGGCGGGAGTCATCGACTGGAACACGCAGCTTCTGCCCGACAACATCACGCTGCCGCTGATGTGGCTGGGGCTGCTGGTCAATGTCGGCGGGTTGTTCGCGCCGCTCGCCGATGCGGTGATCGGCGCCGCGGCCGGCTACATGGTGCTGTGGACGGTATTCATGGCCTTCAAGCTGCTGACCGGCAAGGAAGGCATGGGATTCGGCGACTTCAAGCTGCTCGCCGCCCTGGGCGCATGGTTCGGCTGGCCGGCGCTGCCCATGCTGCTGCTGCTGTCCTCGGCGGTCGGTGCCGTCGTCGGCATCGCGATGCGCATGAGCGGGCAGCTCGCCGCCGGACATCCGATGCCGTTCGGTCCGTTCATCGCCGGCGCGGGGCTGGTCTGGCTGCTGGTGCCGATGGCAGCCGGCGGCGTGCTGCTGTGAGCCTCGTCGTCGGCCTGGGCGGGGGCGTCGCGAGCGGGAAGTCGACCGTGGAGCGCGCATTCGAGGCCCGGTCGGTGCCGGTGATCGATGCCGACCGCGTGGCCCGCGACGTGGTTATGCCCGGTGAGCCCGCGCTCGACGCCATCGCGGACGCCTTCGGCGCCGAGATGATCGCGCCGGACGGCGGGCTCGATCGGGCGCGCATGCGAGCGCTGGTATTCGCGGACGATGCCGCCCGCCGTCGGCTGGAAGCGATCACGCATCCTGCCATCCGGTCCCGTCTCGAGGACTGGCGGCAGGGACTGCGCGCGCCGTACGGAGTTCTGTCGGCGGCGATCCTGGTGGAATCCGGGCTCTCGCGGCTCTGCGACCGCCTGCTCGTCGTCGATGCACCGCGGGAAACACAGCACGAGCGCCTGGTTGCCCGCGACGGCATCGACGCAGCGTTGGCGGAGCGCATGCTCGCCGCACAGGCCGACCGCGACACCCGGCTTGCCGCTGCACACGACGTGCTCTCGAATCACGGCGACCTCGCCGCGATCGACGACATGGTGGAACGCCTCCACGACTTCTATTCCCGCATTGCCGCCGGCGCGCTGTCTCCGGACGAGCGTCTTCGCCTGGGCGGGCCGGGCGTGGCGCGTTGAAAGGGTGATGCCGGGCGCGCACAATGCGGCACTCCTGATGGTTCGACCGGAGAGCGTGTGAGCCAAAACGACTGGCTGGCGTTCGAGCAGCCACTCAACGAGCGTGTGCGCACCTTTCTGCGGCTCGAGACCCTGTTCGCGCAGTACGCCCATCACGCCGGCGACGATTCCGAGTGGGGACTGCGTGCGAGCATGCACAGCCTGCTGGACATCCTGTCGGTGGTCTCGCGGTCGGATCTCAAGGTCGAGGTCGTCAAGGAGCTCAGTGAGCAGCACGCCGCACTTTCGCGACTGTCCGAGCGCGAGGGGGTGGATCAGTCGCGCCTGCAGGCCACGCTGCGGGAGATCGACTCGGTCATGAACGCGCTCAATGCGCTGAGCTCCCAGTTCGCGCAGCAGGCGCTGCGCGAAAGCGAATTCCTGGTATCGATCCTCAATCGGGCGACCATACCGGGCGGCACGTGCGGCTTCGATCTGCCGCTGCTGCATCACTGGCTCAACATGCCCGAGGCCAGGGCGCGTCGCGATCTGGAAGCCTGGTATGCCGACCTCGACGCCTTCCAGCGGGCGATCTCGCTCTATCTGCAACTGTTGCGTTCGAGCACCACGGCGCACGATTGCCGGGCGGAGCAGGGCACGCACATTCACACTCCCGAGCGTACCTATGCGCTGGTGCGGGTGCTGATGCCGCGTGGCAGCCTGGTCTATCCGGAGATCAGCGCCGGGCGCCACCGTTTCTCGATCCGCTTCCTGGCCTGCAGCGACGTCAATCAGCGGCCCCTGCAGAGCGATGACGACATCACCTTCCGGCTGCAGTGCTGCGTGCTATGACCGACAAGTCCGGAAGCGGCTCGCAGCAGGGGGTATGTCCGCAGTGCGGCGAAGCCGCCGCCATGAGCGCGCAGAACCCGTGGCGACCGTTCTGCTCGAAACGCTGCAAGCTGGTGGATCTCGAGGGCTGGTTCGCCGAGCGTCACGTCATCCCCGGACCGGATGACGAGCTGCCGCCCGGATCCGATACCGGCAGCATGCACTGATCGCCGCATGATCGCGGCCGATGGTGAGCGCGACCGGCACTGGATGCGTCGCGCGCTCCGCGCGGCGCGTGACGCCGGCAGGCGCGGCGAGGTGCCGGTCGGCGCCGTGGTCACCATCGACGGCAGGCACGTTGCGACGGCCGCCAATCGCCCGGTTGCCGGACACGATCCGAGCGCCCACGCCGAGATCCGGGCCCTCCGCGCGGCAGGCCGGAGGCTCGGCAACTATCGGCTCGACGGTGCCACGCTATACGTCACGCTCGAGCCCTGCATGATGTGCGCGGGGGCCATCCTGCATGCGCGCGTCTCGCGGGTGGTGTTCGGGGCGTACGACCCCGCAGCAGGCGCGGTGGTGTCGCGCTACACCCTGCTGGCCGAGCCGCATCATCACCGTCCTCCCGCCTGGAGAGGCGGTGTTCTCGCGGATGCGTGCGGCGAGGTCCTGCGCGCCTTCTTCCGGACACGCCGCGCGCCGACCGACGATATTCCGGAGGCGTCAGTTCCTTAACCGATCGTGTGCCAGCGCGCCGGCGGCCATTGCCGCCACGAAGGCCGCGATGGCCGGAAGGCCGCTGGCGAGATCGGCCAGCGCCGGTCCCGGGCACAGACCGGCGATGCCCCAGCCCACACCGAACAGCGTGGCGCCGAGCATCAGATCGCGGTCGATGTCGCGCCGCTGCGGCAGATGGAAGTCGGTATCCAGGAACGGACGTCCGCGCCGGCCGGCCAGCGCGAAGCCCGGAACGGTCACGCACAGTGCGCCTCCCATCACCAGGGCCAGCGTCGGATCCCAGGCGCCGGCGACATCCAGGAACCCGAGCACCTTCGCGGGGTCGCTCATGCCCGAGAACGCCAGGCCGAACCCGAAGATGATGCCCGCGATGGCTGCGGTCAGGATCTTCATGCAGGGCTGCCTCCACCCAGCATGTGGCGGGTGATGAAGACGGTGATGGCCGCGACCGCCATGAAGACGCCGGTCGCGATCAGCGACCGGGTGGACAGGCGCGCGATTCCGCACACGCCGTGGCCGGACGTGCAACCACTGCCCATCCGGGTGCCGAAGCCCACCAGCAGACCGGCCGCGATCATCGCCGGCAGGCCGACCTGCGGCCGCACCACGAGGCCGCCTCCGCTGACCAGATCGAACAGCAGCGCCCCCGCGGGCAGACCGAGGAGGAAGGCGATACGCCATGCGCGTCCGCCTTCCGGACGCGCCTGCAGGCTGGTGCCCAGCAGGCCGCTGATGCCGGCGATGCGACCGTGCATAAGGAGCAGGAACAGAGCGGCGGCCCCGATGAGGAGGCCGCCGCCGAATCCGGTCAACGGGGTGAAGTCGGTCATTCCGGCCTCTTAGTAGAGAATGAGAATAAGGTTATACCGGAATCATGCGGAATCTGCGACCGTGTCGCCGGCTTCGGCGGCGGCATCCCGTACGAACCGGATGCCGCCGTCCTCGGCGAAGACCCGGATGCGGTCCCCGGCCACGAAGCTGCCGTCGAGCAGTTCCCGCGCCAGCGGGTTCTCCACCATCGTCTGCAGGGCCCGCTTCAGCGGTCGCGCGCCGTAGACCGGATCGAAGCCCGCTGCGGCGAGCTGATCGAGCGCACTGTCGTCGAGGGTCAGTCCGATCTGCCGCTCGGCGAGCCGGGTCACGAGCATCTGGGCCTGGATGCGCGCGATGTCGCGGATCTGCGCCTGGTCCAGCGCGTGGAACACCACCGCTTCGTCGATGCGATTGATGAACTCGGGCCGGAACTGCTGGCGGACGACTTCCATGACGGCGGCCTTGATCCCGGCGTAGTCCTCGGTGGCGCCGATGTCCTGGATCAGCTGTGATCCCAGATTGGACGTCATCACGATCACCGTGTTGCGGAAGTCGACGGTGCGGCCCTGGCCGTCGGTCAGGCGCCCGTCGTCGAGCACCTGCAGCAGGATGTTGAAGACATCGGCATGGGCCTTCTCGATCTCGTCCAGCAGGATGACCGAGTAGGGGCGGCGCCGCACGGTCTCGGTGAGATAGCCGCCTTCCTCGTATCCGACGTAGCCCGGAGGCGCGCCGATCAGCCGTGCCACGCTGTGGCGCTCCATGAACTCGCTCATGTCGATGCGCACCATCGCTTCCTCGGTATCGAAGAGGAAGGCCGCGAGCGCCTTCGACAGCTCGGTCTTGCCGACACCGGTGGGCCCGAGGAACAGGAAGGAGCCGATGGGGCGGTTCGGGTCCGACAGACCGGCGCGCGAGCGCCGGATCGCATCCGCGACCGCGCTGACGGCTTCGTCCTGGCCGACGACGCGCCCGTGCAGCGATTCCTCCATGCGCAGGAGCTTGTCGCGTTCGCCCTCGACCAGCTTGGCGACCGGAATGCCCGTCCAGCGCGCCACGACTTCCGCAATTTCCTCGTCGGTGACCGCAGTGCGCAGCAGGCGGGCGCCGTGCTCGGCGTCTTCGGGCGCTTCCTCCTCGGCGGCCTGCTCGGCGGCGAGTTTGCGTTCCAGCTCCGGAATGGTGCCGTACTGCAACTCCGCCATGCGGGTCAGGTCGCCCGCGCGCCGGGCCGCCTCGAGATCGGTGCGCACGCGCTCAAGCTGCTCCTTGAGGTCCTGGCTGCCCGCAACCTCGGCCTTCTCGGCCTGCCAGCGCGATTCCAGCTCGCCGAACTCGCTCTCCAGCTTGGCGATCTCCTCGTCGAGCGTGGCGCGGCCGCGGCGGGCGGATTCATCCTCGTCGCCGCCGATCGCCTCGCGCTCGATCTTGAGCTGGATCAGTCGCCGCTCCAGACGATCGAGCGCCTCCGGCTTGGAGTCGATCTCGATGCGGATGCGCGACGCTGCCTCGTCCACCAGGTCGATGGCCTTGTCGGGCAGCTGCCGGTCGGTGATGTAGCGGTGCGACAGCTTGGCCGCCGCGATGATGGCGGCATCGGTGATATCGACGCCGTGATGAACCTCGTAGCGCTCCTTGAGCCCGCGCAGGATGGCGATGGTGTCCTCGACCGAGGGCTCGTCGACCAGCACCTTCTGGAAGCGGCGCTCGAGCGCGGCATCCTTCTCGATGTGCTTGCGGTACTCGTCCAGGGTGGTGGCGCCGACGCAGTGCAGCTCGCCGCGCGCCAGCGCCGGCTTCAGCATGTTGCCGGCGTCCATGGCGCCCTCGGCCTTGCCGGCGCCCACCATGGTGTGCAGCTCGTCGATGAACAGGATGATCTGACCTTCCTGCTTGGCAAGGTCGTTGAGCACGGCCTTGAGGCGTTCCTCGAACTCGCCGCGGTACTTCGCGCCCGCGATGAGCGCGGCCATGTCCAGCGACAGCACGCGCTTGGACTTCAGCGATTCCGGCACCTCTCCGTTGACGATCCGGGAGGCGAGGCCCTCGACGATGGCGGTCTTGCCGACGCCGGGCTCGCCGATGAGGACCGGATTGTTCTTGGTGCGGCGCGACAGCACCTGCACGACGCGGCGGATCTCCTCGTCGCGGCCGATGACCGGATCGAGCTTGCCGGCCTCCGCGCGCTGGGTCAGGTCGACGGTGTACTTGTCGAGCGCCTGGCGCTGCTCCTCGGCGTTGGGGTCGTCCACATTGGCGCCGCCGCGGATCTGTTCGATGGCCTTGTCCAGCAGTTCACGGCGCACGCCGGCATCGCGCAGCAGCTCGCCCAGCCGGTCCTTGTCATCGAGCGCGGCCAGCGGGAACAGTTCGCTGGCGATGTACTGATCACCACGCTTCTGGGCGAGCCGGTCGCACAGATTGAGGATGCGGCCGAGCTCTGGGGACACGCCGACCTCGCCGGTGGCCTGCTTGAGCGTGGCGAGCTCGCCGAGTGCCCGGGCCAGCGCATTGCGCAGGCGCGCGATATCGGCGCCGCCCGCCTGGAGCAGGGCCGGAATGCTGCCGCCCTGGGCGTCCAGCATGGCCTGCATGAGGTGCAGGGGGGCGATCTGGGCGTGATCGCGCCCCACCGCGAGCGACTGGGCGTCCGCGAGTGCCTGCTGGAAGTGACTGGTGAGCTTGTCGGTACGCATGGTGACCCCCACACGAAAATGTCGTGAAGTCAATGTTGGGGTGGGGACGGTGGGTTCAAGGCTGCATCGGCGCAGCCGGTGGCTTTGGCGTAGGGTGTGCGTCCCCTCAGCGAGCGGCAGTCGGCATGCAGACCACCAAGGCCTACAAGAACAACGAATTCCTGATGAGCGAGGAGGCTCGTACGGTGCGCATCCTGTGCGAGTACCTCGAGCCGCAGCGGCGACTGGCGCAGCAGAACATCGATCGCGCGGTGGCATTCTTCGGCTCCGCGCGGGCGCGCCCATTCGGTGAGGGCGATGCACCGGACGGCGGCGTCGACTACTACGCACTGGCGGTCGAACTGGCCGAGCGGGTGGCGAACTGGACGGTCGAGAAGCACCGTCCGCGCGATCGCTACTACCTGGTCACCGGTGGGGGGCCGGGGATCATGCAGGCGGTGCACGAAGGCGCCGCGCGCGTGCACGCAGCGCTCAATGTGGGGCTGAACATCTCGCTGCCGTTCGAGCAGCACGTGAACGATTTCCTCACCCACCAGAACGCCTTCGAGTTCCACTACTTCTTCATGCGCAAGTTCTGGTTCATGAACCTCGCGCGCGGGGCGGTGGTGTTCCCGGGCGGTTTCGGGACGCTCGACGAGCTCTTCGAGCTTCTCACGCTGGTTCAGACCGGCAAGGCCGACCGCATGCCGGTGGTGCTGTTCGGCAGCGCCTTCTGGGAGGCAGCCATCAACTTCCCGCTGCTGGCGGAGCAGGGGTTGATCAGCGAGGGCGATCTCGCCCTGTTCGCGGTCTGCGACGATGTCGACAGCGCGTTCCGTCACCTGGTGACCGGACTGGAGCCGGCCGCGCCGCCCCAGCCCTGAACGGGCTCAGTCGTCCCCGAAGAAGAGGTCGTCCTCCTCCAGCAGACGGCGCAGAGCGCGTTCCTCGCGGAACCGCTCCACGTCGCGCCAGTCGCGCAGCCGTACCCCGGGGGGCGCAGCGCTGCGCTGCGACGTGGCGTCCGCGTTCTCCTCGGTGTCTTCCGACCAGGAATCCGTGGATGCGTCGTCGTAGTCGGTATCGTCGAATTCGGACTCGGGGCGTGCCTTCTTCTTGGCGGCCATCGGCAATGTCGGGCGGAATGGTGACGGGGTTTCCGAGGCGTCTTTTAGCAGTGTTCCGGCTCGGAAAAAAGAGGGGGAGCGCGAGAATGTGCGGGTGCGGTACACGGGCCGCGCCTCCGGGCGCGCGGTGTCGAGGCAGGGCGCGCATCGGCGGGGCGCGGGGTGCTAGTCTCCCGGCATGAAACGCGTGACCGCGATGCTGTCGGTATGGGCGGGTCTCTGCCTCCTTGCGCTGGGGGTCTCGGGCAACGGCGGGACCGCGGCGGGTGATGCGGAAGCGCGCGCGCAGGTCGCCGTCATCACCATCAACGGGCCGATCAGCCCGGCGACGGCGGACTATCTGGAGAGCGCCCACGAGGAGGCCCTCGCCGACGGGGCGACCGCGGTGGTGATCGCGCTCGACACCCCGGGCGGACTGGTTACCGCGATGCGCGACATGATCCAGCTCGTGCTGCAGTCGCGCGTGCCGGTCATAACCTGGGTCAGCCCCGAAGGCGCGCGGGCGGCGAGCGCGGGCACCTATCTGCTCTACGCCTCCCATGTGGCCGCGATGGCACCGGCCACCAATGTGGGCGCGGCCACCCCGGTACGCATCGGGGGCGCGCCTTCGGAACCCGGCCCGCGATCGCCGGGCGGCCCGGACGAGGCCCCCGACGAGGGAGCCGGCGACGGTGACTCGGGCGCCGGCGACGACGATGCACGGCCGACGGACGAAGGCGGAATGAGTGCCGGCGAAAAGAAGGCCGTCAACGATGCCGTTGCCTACATCCGCAGTCTGGCCGAGCGCCGTGGCCGCAATGCCGACTGGGCCGAGCAAGCGGTCCGCGAGGGCGTCAGCATCTCCGCCGACGAGGCCCTGGAGCGCAACGTCATCGACCTCGTGGTCCCGACGCTGGCCGGTCTGCTCGACGCGATCGATGGCCGCGAGGTGACGCTTGCCGGCGGCGCCACCCGGACGCTGACGCTGGAGGACGCCGAGATCCGCCGCTACGACCCCGGCTGGCGCTATGAATTCCTGGCGATCATCACCAATCCCACCATCGCCTATGTGCTGATGATGATCGGCATCTACGGGCTGCTGCTGGAGGGCTACAGCCCCGGCGCCATCCTGCCGGGGACGGTGGGGGCGATCTCGCTGCTGCTGGCGCTGTACGCGTTCCAGCTCATGCCGGTGAGCTACGTCGGCCTCGGTCTGCTGGTGCTGGGCATCGTCCTGATGATCGCGGAGGCGCTCGCGCCCAGTTTCGGCATACTCGGTTTCGGCGGGCTTGCCGCCTTCGTGCTGGGATCGGTATTCCTGATGGATACGGACGTGCCGGGCTACGACATCCATCTCGGCGTCATCGTCGGCCTGTCGCTGGCGTCGGCGCTGCTGCTGGGCATCACCCTCTACCTGCTCTACCGGTCGCGGCGCGCGCGCGTGACCACCGGCGACGAAGGCACGGTCGACGGGCAGATCGGCAGCGTGCTCTCATTCTCCGGGGGCAGCGGCTGGATGCTGCTCAACGGCGAACGCTGGCAGATTCGCTCCGGCGATGCGCTGCAGGCCGGACAGACCGTGCGCGCCATCCGTCACGACGGATTCACGATCGAAGTGGAAGCTGCCGACCATCCCCTCGACACGCCCCCGGCGCCGGTCGATACCCGATAGGAGATCGCGATGTTCACGAGCTTGCTCACCCTGGCCGTCGTCCTGCTGGCCATCATCGCCTCGGCCTTCAAGGTGCTCGCCGAGTACGAGCGCGGCGTCATCCTCACGCTCGGACGCTACACCTCGATGAAGGGCCCGGGCCTGATCATCGTCATCCCGGTGCTGCAGCGGATGCTCAAGGTGGATCTGCGCACCGTGGTCATGGACGTACCGCCGCAGGACGTGATCTCGCGCGACAACGTGTCGGTGTCGGTCAACGCGGTGGTCTACTTCCGCGTCATGGACTCGTCGAAGGCCATGCTCCAGGTCGAGAACTACTACGAGGCCATCAGCCAGCTGGCGCAGACCACGCTGCGCTCGGTGCTCGGCCAGCACGAGCTCGACGAGATGCTGACCGAGCGCGACAAGCTCAACCAGGACATCCAGAAGATCCTCGACGAGGCCTCCGAGCCCTGGGGCGTGAAGGTCGCCAATGTCGAGATCAAGCACGTCGACCTCAACGACTCGATGATCCGCGCGATGGCGCGCCAGGCCGAGGCCGAGCGCTCCCGCCGCGCCAAGGTCATCCACGCCACCGGCGAGCAGGAGGCGGCCGAGAAGCTCAGTCAGGCCGCCAAGCAGCTGTCGTCCCAGCCGCAGGCGCTGCAGCTGCGCTACATGCAGACGCTCATCGATGTCGCGGGCGACAAGAACTCGACCATCGTCTTCCCGCTGCCGATGGATCTCATCACGCCCTTCATGGAAAAGGCCAGGTCGCAGGCCGATGCCGCGAAAAACGACAGCGAAGCGGGCTGACCCCCCTGGCATTTCGCGCATTGCCTGCTAAAATGCGCGGCCTCGTGGGGCGGTAGCTCAGCTGGGAGAGCGTCGCGTTCGCAATGCGAAGGTCGGGAGTTCGATCCTCCTCCGCTCCACCACATCATCAGAGCCGGCCGCGGGCCGGCTTTTTTGTTTCCGGTTACCGTCCATGTCACACGCCGACTCCGCACCGTCGTCGATTACCGCAGCGCGGTACCACGACCTCATGGTTCCCAACTACGCGCCGGCCGATTTCGTGCCGGTGCGCGGCCGGGGTGCGCGCGTGTGGACCACCGACGGGCGGGAGCTGATCGACTTCGGTGGCGGCATCGCGGTGAACAGCCTCGGGCACTGCCACCCGGCGCTGGTGGAGGCACTGCACGAGCAGGCGCAGCAGCTCTGGCACGTCTCCAACGTGGTCACCAACGTGCCGGCGCTCGCGCTCGCGGACGCCCTCTGCCAGGCGACCTTTGCCGAGCGCGTGTTCTTCTGCAACTCCGGGGCCGAGGCCAACGAGGCCGCGCTCAAGCTGGCGCGCCGGCGCGCGGCCATGGTGCACGGCGCCGACAAGCACGAGATCATCAGCTTCAGCGATTCCTTTCACGGGCGCACGCTGTTCACGGTGAGCGTGGGGGGACAGCCGAAGTACGCGGAGCACTTCGGACCGCTGCCGGGCGGCATCCGGCACCTGCCGTACAACGATGCCGCGGCGCTGGAGGCGGCGGTCTCGGACCGGACCTGCGCGGTGATCGTCGAGCCGATCCGGGGAGAGGGCGGTGTGGTGCCGGCCGACCCCGCGTTCCTGGCTGCGGCACGGCGCGCATGCGAAGCGCACGACGCGCTGCTGATCTTCGACGAGGTCCAGAGCGGCGTCGGCCGCACCGGCAGTCTCTACGCGTACACGCAGTCGCCGGTGGTGCCGGACATCCTCACCACCGCGAAGGGGCTGGGTGGCGGATTTCCCATCGGCGGCATGCTGACCACCGCGGCGATCGCGGAGCATCTCCCGGTCGGCAGCCACGGCACGACCTTCGGCGGGAATCCCCTCGGCTGCGCGGTCGCGCGGCGGGTGCTGGATATCGTCAACGAGCCCGGCTTCCTCGCCACTGTCGGCGAGAAGGGCGCGGCGATGGCCCAGGCGGTTGCGCGCATGGGGCGTCAGCACGGCGTCTTCGAGGCGGTGCGCGGGCAGGGGATGCTGCTCGGCGGCGTCACTGCGCCGGCGTGGCGCGGCCGCGCGCGCGATATCGTCGCGGCGGGGCACGAAGCCGGCGTGTGGTGCCTGGTGGCCGGCGGCGACGTGGTGCGCTTCGCGCCGCCCCTGGTGCTGGATGACGACGAGATGCGCGAGGGTCTGGAACGGCTCGACCGCGCGCTCGCCGGCCTGCGCTAGCGTTCCAGCGCGCGCTTGACGAGCCGGTCGCGCCAGCGCACGACCAGGCCGTCGGGAACGATGTCCGCGATCATTCCGCCGTCGGGAAGGCGCTCGCCGATGCCGTAGCGGCGGCCGCCCACGCGCACGAAGCGGCGCTCGGGGTCGTCGTCGTAGACGTGCACCTGGATGGTGAATGCCGGGAGATCGCTCTGCGCGGCTGGCAGCATCGGCTCCGGGGCCGTCTCTGCCGATGATGGCGGAGGCGTGGATGCCGCCGAGGTGGCGCGGTCGCTGCCGGCATCGGCATCGCGGTCCACTCCGGTTCGGGCGCTCGTGCCGCTACCCGCGACGAAGAGGTCCTGCGGTTCGAGGGCGACCGCACCGCTGCGCCGGGCGGCGGCGCTCGGGCCCTGATCGCCCTCGACCCCGGGGAAGAGCGCATCCAGCGACCGGAGGCGGGCGCCGTCGGCAAGCTGCGCACGCGGAATCGGGGCGTCGGCTTCGGCCTCGGCGCTGGCGGGAGCGACGGGTGCCGGGTCGGGAGTGGATGCCGGCCGGGTCACGGGTGGCGTTCCGGCGGAGTCGGATCGGGCGGGTGCGTCGCTCGCGCGCTCGGGCAGGAATGCGTAGAGCAGGGCGGCCAGGCCGAGCACGGCGATGCCGATGGCCACCCAGCGCGGTGCCGTCGCGGTGCGCCTGCGGCTTGCCCGCAGCGGACTGGTGATCACGCCGCGCCCGGGCGGGCGGCCGAGGCGGCGCTCATCCTCGGCACGGCGAAGCGCATCCAGGATGTGGGACATGTCAGCCGCCCTCCGCCGTGCGGGCGAGCATCGGGCCGGTGCCCGGGCCGAGCGCGCGCAGCAGCACGATCCGCGTCTTCTCGCCGACCCGGCCGTCCACCGTCAGGCCCTGGGCGCGTTGGAAGGCCTCGACACGCGATTGCAGTTCATCGTCATAGGTGGCGGGGTCGTCGCCCGGAACGGGCTCGCCGGTCGCATCGGCAAGGCTGCGGCGCAGCCAGGCAACCTCGGGCCCGCTGTCGCCCGGGCCGAGCACCGCCGAGCTCCCTTCCGGGCGCCACACGATCAGGAAATCGCCGTTCCACAGCCGGTCGAGGGCATCGCGTTCGATCTCTTGCCAGCCGTCGGCCGTCGCGATCGTGGCGCGGGGGCCCGCAAGGCTGCGCAGCAGCGCGTGGCGCCGCACGCCGTCGGGGCCGATCAGCGTCAGGATCGCGGGGCGGCCGTAGCGCGCGAGCGTGCGCCAGTCACCCTTGTCGCGCAGGCAACGCAGGCGGTAGTCGGTGATGGCCTCGCAGACCGGGCGCTCCGCCGGCACGCGGATTCCCGTGTCCCACATCCCGAGCAGCATGCCGACCTGATCGCCGAGCGGCGGCAGGACATCGAACCAGCCGGCATTGGTGCCGACCCCGCGTACCTGCTCCACGGGTGTCGCGCCACCGGTGCCGCTGCCCTGCTCGCTGCCGGTCGCGGACAGGCTGCTCAGGCCGGTCGCCATGCGCAGCTGCGGCGCCGCCGAGCCCGGGGTGGTGCGCTCGAGTGCCGAGGCCTGCTTCGGCGGGGCCGGGCCGGGCTCGTGCACCGATGCCGCGGCGATGTCCGGCGGCGACGCAGCATCGTCCCCGGGTGCCGCACGCCACACCCAGGCCACTAGCAGCATGCCCGCCAGCGCCACTCCGGGCACCCAAGGGAGCGAGCGGCGGAAGACCCGCGCGGGCGCACCGTGCTCGTCCCGCATACGGGGCGCGGTGCTGCGCGCGGCTTCGCGCACCATGTCGGTGGTGACGTCCCGACTGCCTGCGGAGTAGGCCGCGAGCAGGGCGCGGTCGCAGATCACGTTGATGAGCCGGGGGATGCCGCCGGAGTACCGGTAGATGGTGCGCACCGAGCGCGCATCGAAGAGATCCGGTTCCCCACCAACTACCCGCAACCGGTGCGCGATGTATGCAGCGGTCTCGTCGCTGCTCAGCGCGGCGAGATGGAACCGCGCCGTGATGCGCTGTGCAAGCTGGCGCAGTCCGGGACGCGCCAGCAGCTCGTCGAGCTCGGGCTGGCCGATGAGCATGATGCGGAGCAGCTTCTGCTTGCTGGTCTCGAGATTGGTGAGGAGCCGGACCTGCTCCAGCAGATCCTCGGACAGATTCTGCGCCTCGTCGATGATCAGCACGGTCCTGCGACCGGCGGCATGGGTCGCCAGCAGATGCCGGTTGAGCGCGTCCACCAGCTGCTTGGGAGACCCCGGGTCGGGGTACGCGACGGCGAGCTCGTCGCAGATCGACTGCAGGAATTCGGTCGTGGTCTGGCGCGGGTTGAGGATCAGCGCGACATCGACCTCCGGCATCTGCTGTTCGAGCAGGGTACGGATGACGGTGGTCTTGCCGGTCCCGACCTCGCCGGTGAGCTGCACGAAGCCGCCCGACTCGCCGGTGCCGTAGAGCAGATGCGCGAGGGCTTCGTGATGATGCGGCGACAGATAGAGGAACGCCGGATCGGGCGTGATCGAGAAGGGCGGCTCGCTGAAGCGGAAGAAGTGCGTGTACACGGTGGGAACCGGGCGCCGGTCGCGTATGGCGTCCCCGGCAGGAGTCGAACCTGCGACCTATCGCTTAGGAGGCGGTCGCCATGGGGACTATATCTGTCTGTTTTACAGGCTATTTGTAGTAGAGTTCAACCGGTCCATTTGCTCTACATTTGCTCATTGGATGGCTTACTACAAGAAGCGTCAATGGTACACGCTGACCACGTACAAGGATGGTCGGACGAAAAGGACTCTGAACGTCCGCCACGACTTTCGTGTCGTGCTTCCCGGCGGCCAGCGAGTGACCCGCACCTTCAAGAATCTGGACGCAGGCAAGCGCTGGGTCGCCGAGCAGGAGCGTCTGATCGAGCTCGGTGCCGATGCCCTCGGCGTAGAACGTTCCCGGGACGTAACAGTGGGGGCCATCCTGGATCGCTACATGAGGGAAGTCGCCGTGTCCCTGAAGTCCATGCGTGCCGCCAAGGGCTGTGCCGATCCGCTGCGTCGCGAGCTCGGCCAGATTCCGCTGTCGGCGCTGACACCCGAGCGTGTTGGTGAGTATCGCGACACCCGCTTGAAGCAACGACGCCGTCGCGGGGGAGGCACGAAGGAGGCGGAGGCCGTCGAGCTGGATCGGATGATCCAGCCATCGACGGTAAAGAAGGAGTTGGCCTTCTTGTCTCGCGTCATCGATGTTGCAACCAAGGCTTGGGGGTATCGCCTTCCGTTAGGTAATCCAGCGCGCGGCGTGGACCGGCCATCCGAGGGCGATGGCCGTGATCGTCGCCTTGTCGGGGACGAAGAGTCGCGCCTATTGGCAGCTGCGAGCGGGAATCCGGTGTTACGCAACGCGATCATTCTCCTGATCGAGACGGCAGCCCGTCGTGGTGAGCTGTGGGCGGTCGAGTGGCGGGATATCGACTATGAAAGTCGGACCCTTCACCTTCGCGCAGAAGATCCGGGTGCGGCCAAGACGGGTACCGCAAAGACGCGTCGCGTAGTGCCGCTGACGCCCAGGGCCGTCGAAGCCTTCAAGGCGCTGGAGCCGAAACGCAA
The DNA here is from genome assembly GCF_023145115.1 of Algiphilus sp. Lineage (NCBI taxonomy): Bacteria > Pseudomonadati > Pseudomonadota > Gammaproteobacteria > Nevskiales > Algiphilaceae > Algiphilus > Algiphilus sp. Next base: position 6,146 of record NZ_JAGLEJ010000020.1, on the reverse strand, counting down.
GAGCGATCGTCAGGGCCGCGTCTTCCGCATTGAGCCCAGCTCCGTGAGTCAGGCTTTCGGCCGCGCCTGCGCGCGTGCCGGAATCGATGAGCTGACGCTTCACGACCTTCGGCACGAGGGCACTTCGCGGCTGTTCGAGCTGGGTCTGAACATGATGGAGGTATCCGCCATCACGGGACACAAAACTCTGGATATGCTCAAGCGGTACACTCAACTCCGCGCCGAGCAAATCGGCAAGCGCATGGAAACGCTTCTCGCGCCGGAGTCCAGTGATGCAGCCGTTGAAGTGCAGCTCGCTGCGATCCTCAAGGAGCTGGAGTACCTTCGCCACCAAAAGTAGCCCGCCCCGGTAGCTCAGCGGATAGAGCGCGCGCCTCCTAAGCGCGGGGTCGTAGGTTCGATTCCTACCCGGGGCGCCATACTTTTCGAGGACCTAACGCGCCGAGAATCAGCGCAGTCCCCCGAAGCACCGTTTATCGGTTAATTAATACCGTTCATCGGTAGCCGGGCGCGCAAATTTGCGAACTTGTCGGCAACGCGTGCGTTTTGACGTGACGCGCCCGCGTGATTGTTCATGCACCAAGCGCGGTCTGTGAACAAACCCGTAAAGGTGCAGCGTAAATCGCTGATTTGTAAGCAAATATATGCCTGCGCCTGCTGCTAGGATCTCCGCAATGCGGAACAAAGGTAGGCAAGGCAATGCGGATGGACCGAGACGATGACGATGAGGTGATTGACCTCGCCCGGCTGGCCTCAATGCTCGGCCTCTCGCCGGCGACGATATTGACGCTCCGCTCGCGGGATCCGGAGCGCGTGCCGCCGGCATGGCGGACACGCCCACTAAGGTGGGTCCGCGGTGAGGTATCGCGCTGGCTGCGCGCGCAGGCGGAGGCAGAGGCAGCTCGGATTGCCACTCTCGGGCAGCCGGTGTCCCGGTCGCGGATTGGCGGCGCTCGCTAGCCTGGAGCTGGCATGTCCATCCGTGCCATGCATTGGGGGTGGGCGCAGTCACTGCCGCCTACGCAAAAGCTCGTGCTGATGGCGATCTGCGATATCGCCGACGATGATGGATTGGCATGGCCATCCATACGCACGATCGCGAAGAAGTGCTGCGTCGGTACACGCACTGCGCAGCGCGTTCTACGAAAGCTGGAACAGGACGGATACCTGGCGCGGTCGTCGCGCACCACTTTGGCCGGGAGGACAACCTCCAACGCATACCAACTCGCCCTCGCAAGGGAGGGCGTCAAATTGACACCCTCCCCACCGCAGTCTCGCAGGGAGAGTGACACCAGTGGCAGGGGGAGGGTGTCAGCAGTGACACCCTCGGGGGTGACACCCATGTCACCCCCAGAACCACCAAAAGAACAATCAAAGGAACCCGCGCGCGCGCGCGCGAAGGTGAGTTCGCCGGCTGCGGCGCGGACATGTATGAGCGCCGAGGACCAACGTGCGGTCGCCGCAGCGCTGCGCGATCTCGCGCCTGAGGAGCAGCAGCGAGTCGTGGGAGAGCTCGCCGAGGGGATGCGGTCTGGCTCGATCCGAGAGCCCACGCGATGGGTCGACGCCGCCGTATCCCGGATCGCTGGACAGCGTGGGCCGGTTGCATGAGGACGAGGCGGGCACGGTCCTGGACCCGCAAGCGAGGCAGTGATGAAAAAAGCAATGGTGATCGCAACAATGGTGGCCGGCATGGCGATGCCGGCGGTGTCGATGGCTGATTGGGCCGACGACTGGTTCGACCAGTCGACGAGCACGAGCAGCGGCAGCTACAAGAACCAGCAGCGCGGCTTCTACACCGCCGGCGGCTTCTCGGGGCGCTGGCGGATGTCCAACGACCCGCTGGTCACCGCCACACCGCCGCGCATGGAAGTCGGCTGCGGCGGCATCGATCTGTTCGGCGGCGGCCTGAGCTTTCTCGATGCTGAGTACATCGTCGAGAAGTTCGAGCGGATCATTCAGGCCGCACCGGCCTTTGCCTTCGACATGGCCATGTCGCAGTACTGCCAGCAGTGCAAGGACACCATGAACACGCTCACGGCGATCGCCGATCAGCTCAACTCGATGCAGATCAACGATTGCCGCATGGCCAAGCGCCTGGTGATGGCGGTGGGCGAGGACAAGAACGTCATGCGCGAGATGGCCAGCGAAGCCGGCGCCGACTTCCTGCTCGGCGAGGGCTTGTCCAAGAACAGCCAGGACATGCAGGAGGACGTGCAGGCCGCCCAGGGCAAGGCGCCCGATAACCTGGAGATGGCCATCAAGGATTGCCCCCAGGTCTTCCAGGATGTCTTCACCGATGGCAGCGTGCTGCGCAACGCCACCGAGCTGGTGGGCATGCACGAGTTCGCGGATCTCATGCGCGGGCTGGTCGGGGATGTGCGCATCACCTACAACGAGACGCAGCGTCAGTTCCAGGTCGATGAGATGACGGCCTGCTCGGCCAACGAGCAGGTCAGCGGTGCCGACTTCTTCGCCGGCAACGTGCTGGAGAAGGACGCCGACGATAATTGCAGCCCGAGCGGCATGCGGCCGGTGCGCGAGAGCGTGGCTGATCGGCTGCAGGCCATCGCGACCAAGATCGAGAACACTGGCGGTAATCCGAATCTCTCGGCGGAGGAAATCGCGTTCATCAATGCCGCCGGTTTCCCGGTGCTGCGGCTGCTGTCCGACAGCGTGGTAAAGCGCAACACCGAGGCGATGGTCGATGTGCTGGCCGAGCCGGTGGGCTATGCGGTGAGCTACCGCATGCTCATTGATCTGTGGGATGTGCTGCGCTTTGCGATCAGCAAGGCCAATGAGGTCGAGGCCGATGCGAGTACGTCGAGCGGCGCCGGCACGAGGTGCCAGGCAGGCTTGGTCAAGGAAGGGACGGAAGCCGTCAAACGCCTGGAGCCGCGCATCGGCGAGCTGGCGCTGGAGGCGCGCAACGGCTGGCGGGGCTACCTCAAGGAGCTGCAGGGTCAGCTGGCGGCCACGCGTGCCTTTCAGGCGGACTACGAGCGCCGCCTGAACCGGCTGAGCCTCACCCAGGAGTAGCGCGATGCGCCGGCTCTCGGGTCTGCTGCTCTGGTTGGCGCCGCTGCCGGCGATGGCAGTGGAAATGGACTTCTACACCTACAACGGTTTCGAGGAAACCGTGGGAGCGTTCCAGCGGCTGGCGCTGATCTTCAGCGACAACCGCATCCTCATCATCGCCGGCATTCTCGCCGCCCTCGGCCTGGTGCTGGGCGCCGGGCGCATGGCCTACAAGGGCCTGAGCGGCCAGGAGAGCGACCCGCGCAGCTATTTCATGCCGCTGCTGATCGGCGTGGCCGTGTTCAAGGGCGCGGTGATCCCCACGGGCACCGTCCACGTGTTTGATCCCGTGCGCAACGGCTATGAGCCGGTGGGCGGGGTGCCCGTGCTGGTGCTGGTGGTGGCGGGCGTGCTCAACAAGATCGAGCGCGCGATGATCGATGTGGTGGACACCGCCTCAGCCGGGGTGACCTTCGCCGAGGTCGGGGGGCCGCTGGAGTTCAGCCTGGCCAAGGCCGCGGTGAGCAGCGACGTGGAGGATTGGTATCTCCAGCAGAGCGCCATCGAGTACTACCTGTCCTGCGGCCGGTTGGCCATGGGCGCATCCGATGGCGGCAACATGCGCCAGCGGCTGATGCACGACAGCACCGATCTCATGGACTCCTTTGCCGAGTGGCAGCACAACATCGTCTCGACGATGTACTACCCGCCCGGCAATGACGAGGGCGAGCTGCGCACCTGCCGGGAGGCCTGGAGCGGGACCAATGGCCTGCAGGCCCGGCTGACGGATCCCAGCACCTTCGCCGCGATGACCGAGAGCATCTGCGAGCAGGCCGGCTTCAACATGAGCGACGGCGCGCAGGACGCGCAATGTCGCACGGCGCTCCAGGACACGGCGCTGCTCTATGAGGTGCCGATCGGCAACGAGCTGCCCTTTCTGCGCTCGGTGGTGCTGGCCGAGGCCACCGCCAAGGCGCTCAACAGCGACGACTACCAGCGCAGCGTGCGCACCCTGAGCTCGCGCGCGGCCATGGCCGAGGGTCTGGGCGCGGCCGAAGCGCTCAACGAATGGGTGCCCAAGATCCGGGCCTTCATGCTCGCAGTGGTGCTGGGCCTGGCGCCGATCATGCTGGTGCTGATCGTCACACCGCTGATCGGCCCGGCCATCGTGATGATGGCCGGCTTGCTGCTGTGGGTGACGCTGTGGGGCATCAGCGACGGCATCGCCCACCAGATGCTGCGCGATATGACGCTGGACGCCTGGCGCGAGATTGCCCGCAACAACTTCGGCGTGCAGGCCATCCTGATGACGCCCGAAGGCGCGGTGAAGGCGCTGGCCACCTACGGCAAGGGCCGCGGCGTGGCGCTGATGATGGCCACGGTGCTGTCCTACGGCATCTTCAAGGTCGGCGGCTTCGCCCTGGCCAGCCTGGCCGGGCAGTTCCAGGGCCGCATCGAGGGCCTGGGTGAGCAGGCCGGCCGGCAGTCCATGCTGCCCGAGGAACAGGCCGGCATGAGCCGAAGCTTGTTCGGTGCCCCTGCGGCCGCCGCAGCGGCCGCACAGGGCTTTGGAGCGGCCTCCATGGGCGTGGGGGGCGGCATGGATGCCGTGCGCGGCTTTGGCGCTGCCAATCAGTACATCGACGAGCGTCAGCTCGGCGGCGGTTCCTTCATGGCCGCGGGTGCTGCGGACACCGCCGGCACGCTGGGCCGCGTGGAAGGCTTGCAGGCCGCCTCAACGCAATTCGGCGCCGGGGGCGCCACCGAAGTCGCACGGACCGAAGCGGCGATCGGGGCCGAGCGCGGCGGGGCGGCGGCGCAGACCATCGACAGCTTCGGGCCGGGCGCGGGCAGCCGCACCGGCACCGGTGAGGGGATCAGCAGCTTCACGAGCGCCGGCGGCACCGTGCAGGCGGCCGAGGAATACGGCACCGCCGACATGGAGCAGGCCGCTTTTGCCGGGCGCGGCTATGACGTGGAGCGGGCACGCTTCACCGAAGCCGCCGCGGGCGGGGATCTCGCCGGCGGTATCGAGCAAAGCGCGCGCCAGGACGTGGCCAGCCAGTTCGGCCGGGCGGGTGCGGCAGCCACGCTGGCCAGCAATCTCGGCATGGATCCACAGAGCATCCAGGATCGCGTGCAGATTGAGCAAGCCAAGGAAGGCGCGCGCATCACCATGCCGGTCACCGATGAGACCCGCGATGGGCTCATGCAGTATCTCGGTGACCAGGGCGCGCTGAGCGCCGGCCAGATGGCCATGATGGAGAGCCGCGACGGCAGTGTGAGCTTCCCGATGGGGCCGGACGGCACCGCCGGCGCGGCGCAGTTCAACGCCCTGTCCGAAGGCCAGGTCGGTGCCTCCACGCGGGTGGACTACAGCGCCACGCAGGACTACACCGACCGCACCAGCTACGGCGACAGCGAGCAGATCATCGATCCGCTGTATCTGCGCAATGACACAGCGGTCGAGACGCTCAAGGACGTGCTGAACGGCGACCCGCTGCACGACCTTGAACGCAGCGATTTCCAGATGCTCGCCAGAACCTACGCGGAGCGCATGGAAGGAGAGGGCCTGGATCTCGATGCGAACGCGGCGAGATTCGAGCGTGATGGCGTAGAGGGCTCATTGCCCGCCAAGATCGCCGGGCTCAACGTGGGGTCCGGGGTGACAACCGAAGATGGTGCGTCGCAGGACCCGATTATCACCGGCATGGCCGATACGGTGCGCGAGAACCTGACGGGTGCGCAGGACTCGGCGATCGACCGTTTCGGCGATCCATCGCAGTGGGACGCCGACACCCGCGAAGCCGCCCTCGATCACGTGGCGCAGCTCTGGCATCACAGCAATGAGCTGGAGATGAATCATTACGAGAGCGCGGCGATGGAGCGCACCGAGCGGCCGGCGGATCTCGCCGATGAAGGCACCTGGCGCGAAACCGCGCGGGACGGCGCAGACAGCGCCGAGCGCGGCTTCTGGTCCGCCTACGAGGGCGCGGTGGACGCCACCAGCCAGGGCATCGAGCATGCCGCCGGGTGGTTCAATGAGCGCATCGCCGGCTGGGGCGGCGATGAGCCGCCGCCGCCGGTTGAGACAGGGGGAGTTATGAGCTGGCCCCTTCTATCTCCGG